>NZ_JANJEP010000006.1:0-278665 GCF_044778325.1 Acinetobacter sp. BD54
ATGTAGTTTAAAAAATACGTAAAACAAGACAAATGCAGATTTAAAAAATAGTGCAACAAAAGTGTAGTAATCTTATTTAACCTACTGATTTATATAAGTAACAACCGCTCTAAATTGAGCGCTTTTTTTACAACAAAAAAAGATAAATTTAGCGAAATAGTACTTTTTCATTGTGCAAAGTTTGATATAACTAAATACGCTTTAGAAAAAACAAGATAGTGAAATTTTTTGTCTGTTAACAAAAAGTCTAGTTTCAGTATCTTTAAATATTGAATAAATTGTTGGGAATCCTAGTTAGAATTTTAATATTTTCCTATATAGAAAAATTTATCTTTGTCAATAGTTATGCAAGGGAAAATGCTTACTATTTAGGAATGTGATATTAGTATTCAGCTTAATTTAAATCGGTATACTAGGATTCTCTTGGTATAAAAAGTAGCAACTTCAGGAAAGACAATGACTGCACGTATTCAAAAAGGCAAGTTAGCGATTGCTAAAGAACTTTACGATTTTATCGAAAATGAAGCTTTACCAGGTTCTGGTTTAGATAGTGAAACTTACTGGAAGAACTTTGAGCAAGTTGTTGTCGACCTTAGTCCAAAGAATAAAGCATTATTGGCTAAGCGTGATGAATTACAAGCAAAAATTGATGAATGGCACCGCAACAATAAATTTGAATTAGGTGCTTACAAAGCATTTTTAACTGAAATTGGTTATTTATTACCAGAAGTTGAAGACTTCCAAATTACTACTGAAAACGTAGATGAAGAAATTGCATTGTTAGCAGGGCCACAATTAGTAGTGCCTGTACGTAATGCACGTTATTGCTTAAATGCAGCAAATGCGCGTTGGGGTTCTTTATATGATGCACTTTACGGTTTTGATGTAATTTCAGAAGAAGGCGGTGCAGAAAAAGGAAAAGGATATAACCCTGTACGTGGTGCGAAAGTTATTGAGTTTGCTAAAAACTTCTTAAATGAAATTTTCCCGCTTGCGCAAGGATCACATGCTGATGCAACTAAATATGCAATCGAGCAGAATAAACTCGTTGTGACTTTAAAAGATGGTACTAAAACTGGCTTAGCTCATGAAGCTCAATTTGTGGGCTTCAATGGTGAAGAAGCGAACCCTTCAGAAGTTGTTCTTTTGAGTAATGGCCTACATGTCATTATTGAAATTGATGCGAATAGCCCAATTGGCCAAACTGATTTAGCGGGTGTTAAAGATCTAACACTTGAAGCTGCGGTTACAACAATTCAGGATCTTGAAGACTCTGTAGCAGCTGTTGATGCAGAAGAAAAAGTTGAAGGTTATCGTAACTGGTTAGGTTTGATGAAGGGTACTCTTCAAGAATCTATCGAAAAAAATGGTAAAACAATTGTTCGCGCTTTGAATAAAGACCGTGAAATTAAAAATTTGATCGGTGGCACAACAAAACTACATGGTCGTTCACTTATGTTACTTCGTAACGTAGGTCATTTAATGACGAATCCAGCGATTTTAGTTGATGGTGAAGAAATTTTCGAAGGTATTATGGATGCGTTGGTAACGCCATTGTTATCAATTGCTGACATCCGTAGTGAAAACGAAAATAAAAACTCTCGTAAAGGGTCTATGTATATTGTTAAACCAAAAATGCATGGTCCTGAAGAAGTTGCTTTTGCTGTTGAGTTATTTGAGCGTGCTGAGCAAGCCCTAGGATTACCAGCGAAGTCTTTAAAAATCGGTATTATGGATGAAGAACGCCGTACATCTGTAAACCTGAAAAACTGTATTGCTGCTGCTAAAGATCGCACAATCTTTATTAACACTGGGTTCATGGACCGTACTGGTGATGAAATCCATACTTCTATGGAAGCTGCTCCAGTTGTTCGTAAAGAAGCGGTTAAAACACAAAAATGGATTGCTGCATACGAAAACCGTAACGTTGCAATTGGTTTGAAATGTGGTTTACAAGGTAAAGCTCAAATTGGTAAAGGCATGTGGCCAAAACCAGATAGCATGAAAGATATGTTGGCAACTAAAGCTGCTCATCCAAATGCTGGTGCTTCATGTGCTTGGGTTCCATCACCAACAGGTGCTGTACTTCATGCGATGCATTACCATCAAGTAAATGTAAAAGCACGTCAAGATCAGTTAAAAGCTGAAGAAATGTTGTCATTAGATGACTTGTTAACTCCTCCATTTGCAACTGATACAAACTGGTCAGCAGAAGAAATTAATAACGAACTTGAAAATAACTGCCAAGGTATTTTAGGTTACGTTGTTCGTTGGGTTGACTTAGGTGTAGGTTGTTCAAAAGTTCCTGATATTAACAATGTGGGCTTAATGGAAGACCGTGCAACATTACGTATTTCTTCTCAACATGTTGCCAACTGGTTACGTCACGGTATTGTGACTCGTGAACAAGTTGAAGAAGTGCTTAAACGCATGGCAAAAATTGTTGATGAACAAAATGCGAATGATCCATTGTATAAACCAATGGCTGCTAACTTCGAAACTAATATTGCTTTCCAGGCAGCTTCAGACCTTATCTTTAAAGGTTGTGAACAGCCTTCTGGTTATACTGAGCCATTACTACATGCGGCTCGTTTAAAATTAAAAGGTTATACAGGTGACTAATTTTAACCTGTTATAAAAAAGCCTCTTCGGAGGCTTTTTTATTTCCGGTATATTTTGTGCTTATAGATAAGACGTGAATTTATAAATAAAGGATTTCAAGTTTGATTAACTTAAAAACTCTCGATAGTGAGAATTGGCTTCTATGCGCAAAATTATCATTAGATGAATCTCAAAAGGACTACGTCGCACCAAATGTATATTCTATTGCTGAGTCTAAAGTTGAGGAACACTATTGCCCAAGAGTGATCTATTTTAATGATGAGGTGGTTGGGTTCTTAATGTATTGTGTGGAAATTGATCCCCCTGATGAGACATTATTTTGGTTGTTTCGATTTATGATTGGCAAAGATCATCAAGCTAAAGGTTATGGTACCTTAGCGTTGCAAATGGCAATTGATGAAATGGCTGCAAAAGGGGCTAAACGAATCCGAACGATGTATAAATCTTCTAATAACATTGCTGGAAAACTTTATAAAAAAATGAATTTTATAGAAACTGGGGAATATGATGAATGTGGTGATATTATTTTAGAGTTGGGTATTTCTTTTTAAAAAACGCTAACTGAGGATTCAAGTTAGCGTTGAAGGAAATGGAATTAACTAAAGTTAAAAGCGATATTAATTGCTACTCACAATCCCAATTTTAGTTACACCTAAACGCTGAGCCGTAGCCATGACCATCGCTACATTTTTATATTCGGCCATTTGGTCTGGTTTAAGTTTGATTTGGTCTTGATCTTTTTTGGCGACAACACCTTGAAATAAAGTCTCTAGTGCCTTGCGGTCAGAAACCTGTTGGTTATTCCAAAATACTTTGCCTGCTGCATCAATTCTTACATCAATGACTTCAGGTGGCTTTTCATTTGTTGGTGGCGGTGTGCCATTTGGCAAATTAATATTAATCGCATTGTTTGGTGCAGGTATAGTAATAATAAACATAATAATGAGTACTAGCATGACATCAATAAGCGGTGTCATGTTCACCTCTAGCATTACATCGTCATCATTATTTGAGCCAACATTCATACCCATAAAATTCTCCTTAAAATCATTACGGGGAAGCTGGAGGGGTAGTAACAAAAGCAATTTTGCCAATACCAGCTTGTTTGGTCGTACTAATGACCTGATCTATCGCTTCAAAATGGGTAAGCTGATCTCCTCGAATATGTACCTCCGGCTGCGGTCTTTTTTGTGCCACAGCTTGTAATTTTGCTAACAATATTTCTTTATTCGGTACATAATTCTCGTTCCAGAAAATATCGCCTTTCTTATTAACTGAAAGTTGGATGTTTTCAGGCGTGGTCGCGTACGGAGTATTTTTTTCTTCTGGTAGTTTCACTGGAACTGTATGTGTAACTACCGGAATAGTAATAAGAAAAATAATAAGTAAAACCAACATGACATCTACGAGAGGTGTCGTGTTAATCGTTCCAATCATTTCGTCATCATCTTCAGAACCAACACTCATACCCATAATGTCTGCTCCTGATTATTTAATGCTGCGATTAATTGAATTGTTGGTATTAATTTCTCCGCTTAATAAAACTGCATGTAAATCGGAACCAAATGAACGAACATTTTCCATCACTGCTTTATTACGACGAGTCAACCAGTTGTAACCCAGTACAGCAGGTACTGCGACCGCAAGACCAATAGCTGTCATAATGAGAGCTTCACCAACTGGGCCTGCAACTTTATCAATAGATGCCTGACCTGAAATCCCGATTGCAGTTAAAGCGTGATAGATTCCCCATACTGTTCCGAAAAGACCTACGAAAGGTGCTGTAGAGCCAACTGTTGCTAAAAAAGCGAGACCGCCGCCTAAATGGTTTTGTACTTTTTCAATCGCACGTTGTATTGAAATGCTCACCCAAGTATTAAAGTCAATGCGTTCAAGTAGAGAGCCGCCGTGTGATTTAGTCGAGTTAATGCCTTTTTCTGCAATAAAACGGTACGCGCTACTTTGTTCTAAACCTTCTGCAGCATTATCAAGCGAAGTTGCCTCCCAGAAATGTTTTTCAGCTTCTTTACCTTGGCGTTTGACTTTACCTTGTTGTAATAATTTAGAGATGATGATGTACCAAGTACCAATCGACATGAGTACTAAAATAAATAAGGTAGACTTAGCGACTAAGTCACCTTCACGCCAAAGGGCTTCTAGACCATATGGATTTTTAACAGTTTCACTTGTTGCAGGCTTTGGTGGTGGAGTTGGAGTACTTGTATTTGAAGTAGCTTCAGTAGTTGCTGTTGCTACAGGAGCATTGCTCGTTTCTTCTGCGAAAACTGAGCTTAATGGAAGTAACGAGCAAGCTGCGATTAAACTTGCAGAAGCGAAATGTACTAGTGGTTGAGTTGATTTTTTCATCATATATCTCCAATATTTTTTAATTTCTTGCTAATTCAATTGTTTATTCAATTACGAATGGATATTCAATTTCATACCAGTCTTGCTGAGGCACGCCATCTTTCATTGCTGGTTTGAACGTACATAAGCTGTAGGCTTTAGTTGCTGCTTTATCTAAAATTTTGCTGCCACTCGATTTTTTTACTTTGGCATCAATGACTTTGCCGGATGTATCAACCAAAACACGTATACGCACCGTTCCTTGCTCTTCGTTCATGAGTGCTTCGCGTGGATATTCTGGTTTTTCACAGCCCGCAGAGCCTTCTGAAACACCACGAGTTACACCAGCGGGTTTAGGTGCTGGTGCAGCAGCCGCGACTGGAGTGGGTGCAGCAACAGGGCTCGGAGAAGGAGTGCTAGGTGCAGCAGGAGCCGGAGTAGCGACTTTAGTCGGTTGAGCTACTGGCGTCGTTTTTTGTACTGGTGTTGCTACTTTCTCTACTTCTTTTGGTGGCTCAGGAACCTTGGCAACTTTTTCTACCATTTTTGGTGGCTCAGGTGGTTTTTCCTTTGGTTTCGGCTCTTCCGGCTTTGGTGGAGGAGGCGGCTTAATATCCTGAATAATTTGTAATTCCACAGGTTTTTCTGCTGGTTTTTGAATATTGTTTGCTAAACCTGACATCAGAATATAGGCAACAAGAAGATGCAGAAAAATGACTGCAGCAATACCAATTAGGCGTTTGGCAGGTTTATTTTCTATGTCTGTAAAAGTCATGCCCATAGTTACTCCTGAAACTGTAGACAAACAATTTTTAAAATGACTGTTTGGCTAAGAATGAGTATTTGTTCTGCAAACTAACTGTTGTGAGCTACATTTGCAGAACTACCATTTAGAACTTATATGTACCTCGTACAAAGTAAGTACGTCCTAAAGGATCTGCGTAACGTGGGTCATATCCCATTTGGAAGTTGTCACCAACATTTGAAGCAGGAGGATCTTCATCAAAGATATTCTTAATACCTGCTGTAACTTCTAGATTTTTAAAGCCTTTGTATGTGCCTGAAATATTATAAATTGTATAGTCGCTTACTTTATGATCACGATAACCTTCCGCAACAGAAGAACTTGAATTTTGGTCATCGTAACCACGAGTGAATTGTTGTTGGAAATTTACACCCCAGTTTTGGTAATTCCAATATAAATTAGCAGTATGTTTCCAACGAATAATTGGAGCATCTCCAACATATGCTCCTAAACTACTAATCCATTCTCCATCTTTTTCATTTTGATATTTATATTTAATGACATAAGTTCCATCAATTCCAAAACCAAATCGACCTGTTGCTGTCATTGGCGTTATATAGTTTAAACTTACATCAACTCCTGAAGTTTTTAAGTCACCCATATTGTCTTGAGTTGTAATGATATGATTAAGTGTTCCATCTGGATTACGTACGAACTTATCAGCATATTTTGTTGGATTGTTAAAAATATCACCTTCAGGTAACGCTGCTATTTGGTTTTCAACTTCAATATTAAAGTAGTCTAGAGTTAGAACTAAATTCTTAATTGGTTCTAGAACCAAACCAGCTGTAAACGATTTTGATTCCTCAGGATCAAGATCTTTATTTCCTCCATTTTTGCGGTCAAATTGGGTTTCGCAATCACGGCTGGCAACACCACCAGATGGAAGAGTATCTCCTGGATTTTTAGGAGGGCCATTCGGACAAAGTACAGGATCATTATAGTAAGCTGAAGTATTTGTTATGGAGTTAGGAGCATTTACTTCCCATAAAGTTGGTGCTCTAAATCCTGTGCTATAAGAGGTACGAAACATTAATTGTTTAATTGGTTCCCAGCGAAGTGCGAATTTAGGATTAAACGTATCTCCGAAATCACTATAATCATCGTAACGGGCTGCAAGTTGAGCTTCTAATGTTTTATGTAATGGAATATGCAGTTCAGTAAAGACTGCTTTAATATCTCTTTTTCCTTTATTGGTAGGTTCATCAGGATCAACCCCTGTACTTGGTGCTTGACTAGCCACTTCAGACACCACGTTTGAGGTCCATTCATCATGGCGATAGCTAGCTCCTATTGCAAAACCAACGTCACCTGCTGGTAATGTAAATATAGGTCGACTAGCAGTGAAATCAACAGTAGTTGAATCAACATCTGCTTTTAAATAAGTACCAGTTACGCCCAGTGTATCCCATAAACCCGCATCTTCTGGTGCTTGTGGACCAAAAGGGTTTAAAATCCCATTATTTAAAGCTTCTTGAGTTTTTTTGTAGTTAAGATATCCACTGTTTAGCCGGTCTTCTGCTTCGCTATGAGCATAAGTAATACCGGTATTGATATCCCAACCATAAGCTTCGCCTTCTAAACCACCGAATATTCGATGTGACTCATTAATACTAGAACTAACACGATTACCAGCTTGAGAACGAATATAAAGTTCAAGTGGGCCACTAACTTTATTCATAGCAGGTGTAATTCCATTACCTGGATAATATTTACTATCTGGATTCAATGTTAAATCGAAGAAAACGTCTGGAGCGACAGAAGTAGTAATTTCATTACGTGCGTAAACATATTCTGCTACAGCATTTAAATTGTCATTTAGCTTAAAAGTAGCACGCCCCAATGCTGAGATATCTTCAGTTTTTGGAACAATTCCAATCACTGCTTGACTGTTATAACGGCAGAATCCACCTTGAGCGTACACAAGCGGGTTATTCCCGCATCCAGTTGCTGCATATGGGTTTCCTTCGGTTCCAGTTTTTGTGTCATAAAAGTTAGCAGGAAAACTACCACTGCTACCTTTTGTAATACCTAACTCTGGTAATAATCCTCCGCGTTTACTAACTTTACGATCTTTAGCCATAACATCGTTGCCATGTCGATAATCAACGACACCAAAGATATTGAAGCCATTTTCATCAAGATCACCATAACCACCAAATACACTTACATCTTGTGTATCCCCCCCATTTTGCTCTGGTTGTGTCAAACCGCCACTGATGTTTAAACCAGTAAATTGTTTTTTAGTAATGAAGTTGATTACACCACCAATCGCATCTGTACCATAAATTGCTGATGCTCCATCTCGTAAGACCTCAATGCGATCTAACATGGCGAGTGGAATAATATTTAAATTAGTGACACCACTATCATAAGCATTAGCAGCTAAACGACGACCATTAAGTAAGATTAAGGTTTTATTGGCACCAATTCCTCGGAGATCTGCTGCTGAACCTACAGTTCCGCTAGCGCCTACATTTTGCGCAGTAACAAAACTTGATTGATTTGCACTGATTTTTGCTAAGGCTTCTTCGGTTGTTGTCACCCCTTGTTTTAAAATTTCATCAACTTTCACCACAGTAATGGGAGAAGCACTTTGTGCCGCAACCCCTTTAATTGAAGAACCTGTAACGGCAACTTTTACGACTTTTGTTGGTTTTTCATCAGTACTTGATTGTTCGGTTTCTGCTGCTTGTGCCATGGTAAGACACATCATGCTTAAACTAAGGGTGCTTAATTTAAGAATTGTTTTGCCAATCTTGGGGGTTGCCTGAGATCGAACATTGTATTTTTTTTTCATCGTGGACTTGATCCCTTTTTGTTGTCGTTAGCGATATTGCTGGAAAGTTTTTAAGCAAAGCAAGTGCCAACTATATATTTTTCTTTTTTTAGTTTATGCAAAATATTGATAAATATTGATTTTATTATGCTTGAGTATGATGCTTTAGCTTTTTTGATATAAAAATAAATTTTCCATTTGGAAAATTTTTTGATGTTGGCGAAAAGTTTCAAATTTATTTGTATAAAAAATATACATTACTGGACTCTTCACATGCTTATTAAATAAAAATGTATCGTTTTAGAGCCTTTTAATATGTAATGTTATAATATTTATCCCTACATGGTTAAATTATATTTTTATTATTAATCAATATATTGTTTTAAAAATATCTGTAATTTAGGCTTGATCTAATGTGGATCATAATTAATTTTTAATGTATTTTATTTGTGCATTTAAGGTATTAGATGATTAACTTATATGAATATAATATTTGGCAAAAAGTTACTTTTATTTATATAGTTCAAAAGTTTTTAAGTATCTAATAAAAATATGAATTTTTAATGTTTTTAAATATTTTAATATGGATATTAATAAATGGCATGAAATTCGCTTTATATTCAATGGTTACAAAACACTAGGTATTTGAGTTTATTTTTCCATTTGATCAAATCGAAAGAGCATAAAGGAAAGCAAATTTCAAATCCTAAATAGGCCTATCTGTTGAAAAAGAACTTTTCTTATGCAGATTTAGATGTTACTCAAAAGGATAATATCTTTTAAAAAAACTAATTACGTGGGTATGAACTTGAAATTAAAATTTTTTAAGCTCGCCATTTTAAGTCTGGCTATTACATCAGTTCCTTGTGCTTACGCAATTACGCCAGCGCAACCAAACAAAATTTTGCATGTTGCCTATGAGGCCCCAGATGATGGCTTCGATATGGTCAAAACCACCAATTTCTATAGTGCTAATATTGCTGAGGCAATTTTTGAGCCTTTACTCAAATATGACTATCTAGCGCGTCCACTACAGTTAGTTCCCAATACTGTAGAAAGCCTGCCCAAAGTGGAACAAGACGGTAAAGTTTATATATTTAAGATTAAGCCGGGTATCTATTTTACCAATGATCCAGCTTTTAAAGGTAAACGCCGTGAGTTGGTGGCTGAAGACTACGTCTATACAATTAAACGTATTTTAGACCCTAAAAATAGAGCGCCTTCTGTTTCTTTTATTGATGGTAAGTTACAAGGTGCCGATGCGGTTGTAGCTCAAGCAAAGAAAACTGGAAAATTTGATTATGCTACCCCAATTGCTGGAGTTAAAGCTCTTGATCGATATACTCTACAATTTACTTTGACTCGCCAAGACTATAATTTTCCTTATATTCTTGCCTATATTGCATTTGGTGGTGTTGCTAAAGAGGTTGTTGATTATTACGGTGATCGTATTGGCATGCATCCAGTAGGTACTGGTCCTTATATGTTAAGTAAATATGTACCGAGAAGTAAGGTCGAGTTAGTTGCTAATCCTGATTATCGTGGTTTTGTCTGGAATTTTAAGTCAACAGGAACACCTTGGGATAACCAACTTGTTAAGGAAATGTCTGGAAAGAAAATGCCACAAGTTGGCAAGGTGGTGGTCAGTATTATTGAAGAAGAGCAGTCACGATGGTTAGCTTTTCAGTCTGGACAACTAGACTTTGATAAACTCACAGCGAATGCTGTTCCTCAAGCTTTAGATGGAAATCAGCTTAAAGCTTCTTTTAAGAAGAGAGGAATTAAGCACTATCCAAATAAGGATCCTGAGATTACCTATACTATGATGAATATGCGTGATCCGGTGATCGGTGGTTTTAGCCCAGAAAAAATAGCGCTTCGTAGAGCAATTACTCTGTCATACAATCAAAAAGAAAGCATACAACAAGCTTATAAAAGTCAGGCTGTTAGATCACAAATGTTTATACCTGAAGGTGTAAACGGATATAACCCGAAGTATAAAAGTAGCGTAGGATATAATCCGCTGTTAGCAAATAAACTACTTGATCATTATGGTTATAAAAAAGGGGCTGATGGCTACCGGACCTTACCAAATGGCAAACCTTTAATTTTAAAAATCAATACAGAAAATAGCTCAGCATCGGTTATTCATTCAGAACTCTGGAAAAAAAATCTAGATGCGATTGGCATTCGAGCTGACTTTAAGGTAAGTAACTTTGCAGATAACTTAAAAGCCGCTACTCAATGTAAATATATGATCTGGAGCGGTGCATGGATTGCTGACTATCCTGAAGGAGATAATTTTGCACAATTATTATATGGACCAAATGCTGGGCAGGGAAACCATGCTTGTTATCAGTCTAAAACATATGATGCTCTTTATACTCAGGCCATTCATTTACCACCTCAACAACGTCTACCATATTACGAAAAACTTAACCGTCAGATAGAAGCTGATAACCCTTGGATTATTCATGTAACACGAATTCGTAATTGGTTGATACAGCCTCAAGTTCAGGGGTTTAAAGCTCACCCAATGATGAATACCAACTGGCAATATCTTGATATTACCCCTATTAAAAAATAATTTTAGATAAAGATCATCATGACCGAAAATTTAAAACAAAAGCTTAAGCACTGTAGTGTCGGCCTATTCTTTGCCGGAATGGCTTTAACGGGTTCTATATCTATTTTTGCGAAAAGCCCAGCCGATCCAAATAAAGTTTTGCGTTATGTATTCCCAACAGCTGAAACAGGCTTCGACCCAGCTTATGTACATGACTTATATTCAGCGCATGTACTCACATCTATATTTGAAACTTTATATACCTATGACTATTTGGCAAGACCAGCAAAATTAATCCCACACGTGGCTACGGCTATGCCAGAAGTGAGTGCAGATGGTCTGACTTATACCATTCATATTAAGAAGGGTATTTACTTTACAGCCGACCCAGCGTTTAAAGGTAAACCTAGAGAGTTAACAGCTTACGATTATGCATATTCTTTTAAGCGGTTATTAGACCCAAATTTACGCTCACCCAATAGTTGGTTATTGGAAGATAAAATTGAAGGTATGAATGCTTTAGTCAAAGCAGCCAATAAATCCGGAAAATTTAATTACGATCAAAATGTAAGTGGTTTACAAACACCTGATAAGTACACTTTGGTGATTCGGTTAGTAAAACCAGACTATAACTTCCCTTTATTACTGGCTCATGATCCGACAGGTGCGGTGGCACGCGAAGTCATCGAGAAATATAAAGATAAAGCTGGTTTTGTTATGGGGCATCCGGTAGGAACCGGACCTTATATGCTCAGTAAGTGGATACCTGCCTCACGTATTGTTTTAAAAGCAAATCCTGAATATCGAGGTTTTACCTGGAACTTTAATGCCAGTAGCCCCGGGGATGAAGCAATTGTAAAGCGCCTTAAAGGTAAACAAATGCCTCAAATCGGCACAATTGATATTCAAGTCATGGAAGAAAACCAGTCACGATGGTTAGCATTCCAGCGTGGTGAGGTAGATATCATTCAGCTTGAAGGGCAATTAGTTTCAAAAGCGATTAAAGACGGTAAATTAAGACCCGAGCTTGCAAAAGAAGGCGTGCAATTATCTCGTATTGTTGATCCAGAAATTAGTTATATCTATTGGAATCTCAAAGATCCCGTTGTTGGAGGAATGAGTAAAGAAAAAATTGCCTTACGCCGTGCTATTGCGATGTCCCGTTCAATAGATCAAGAGATTAAATTGGTAAGGAATAGTGATGCAGAACGTCTTCATTTCCCAGTTCCACCTGGTGTAGAGGGATATGACCCACAGTATAGAAGCAGTACACCATATTCAGTAAAAGCAGCCAATCTGCTGTTGGATCGATATCACTACAAAAAAGATGCTTCTGGTTGGCGTACACAACCAAACGGCAAGCCGCTCGTGGTCGAATATAAAGCGCGCAATGACAGTATTGGCCAACAAAGTGCTGAACTTTGGAAGAAAAACTTCGATAGCCTACATATTCGCATGGTGTATAAGCCAATGCTTTTTTCAGACTTACTTCGATCACAAAAACAATGTGAGGGAATGTTTGGTTCTTCTGCATGGATCGCTGATTATCCAGATGGGGATAATTTTATGCAGAATTTTTATGGCCCAAATACTCATATGACTAACTGGTCTTGTGGTTCGATACCAGAGTTCGATGAGTTGTACCGCCAGTCTCAACAAGTGAAGCCAGGCCCAGAAAGAGATGCGTTATATCGAAAAATGACGCGTTTGTTAGAGGTTTATATGCCTGTGCAAATGTCTTATGCACGCTATCGCAATATGTTGGCCCAACCACGAATTATTGGATATAAGAAGCATCCGATTTTACATGCTGAATGGATGTACTTCGATATTGATACAAATACGAAATCTAATTATTAAATGAAAAAAATTGGAGATACGATGAAAAATAATACACTGAAAATGACTACATTATGTATGTTGACCATAGGTATAAGTCAATTTGCATCGGCTGAAGCGACGCGTGCGACATTACCATTACTCAAAGCAGAGCAACTCCCAGCATGGTGTGATTCTAATTTAAAAAAAATTCAGCAAGAGATTTCTAGTTTTGAAAAAACGCCTGTTAAAAACGATGCTGCCGCTGCTCCGATATTAGCCAAGTGGGATAAAATTTTTGCTCATCTTGAAGATTTTTCGGGACCCATAGGTCTATATAGTAATGTAGACCCAGATGCGAAATTACGTAAGGCAGCAGAAGACTGCGAAATCAAAATTAATCAATTTCATACTGATATCTTCCAAAACTCCAAACTGTATAACGTAATTAAAAATACAAAAGCGACTGATCCGATTGACCAGAAATACCGTCAAGATATTCTGGATCAATTTGAAGACACAGGGGTTCAGTTAGAACCAGCAAAACGCGCAAGAATGAAGGCTATTCTGGATGAGTTGACTAAACTTGAACAAGAATATAACCGTAATATTCGTGATAACCCGGAAAAACTTGAATTTACTCCTGAAGAGATGAAAGGCTTACCGGAAAGTTATATTTCGGGGTTAAAGAAAAATACGAAAGGAAATTATCTATTAGGTTTTGAGTATCCGGAGTATCGCCCTTTCATGGAGCTAGCGGATAATGATGATGCCAGAAAAAAATACCAGATTGCCTTTACACGACGTGGGACTGAACAAAATTTAAAACTACTCAAACAGGCAATAGATTTACGTTATGAACTTGCACAGTTATTTGGAAAAGCAAGTTATGCAGATTGGGCTTTAAAAGACCGAATGGCAAAAACACCAGAAGCTGTAAACAAGTTTTTGGCAGAAGTACAAAAAACTGTAGCACCACTTGAACGTAAAGAAGTAGAAGAGCTTCGTGCCTTTAAAGCACAAACTTTAAAAACACCACTAGATAAAACCGAGATAACGCGCTGGAGTGAAGCTTACTGGAGTGAAAAACTTCGTAAGAGTAAATATCAAATTGATCAGGAAAAGCTTCGTGATTATTTTCCAACTTTAGCTGCTCAAAAATGGTTATTTGCCATTTCATCTGATCTTTACGGTATTGATTTTAAACCTGTCAAAGTTAAAGCATGGCAGGATGAAGTTGAATATTACGATGTAGTTGATAAAAAGACAGGAAAACTCCTTGGTGGCTTATATATGGATAAATTCCCTCGTGAAGGGAAATATGGCCATGCAGCAGTTTGGGGAGTATATGGTGGCAGCACTTTAACCAACCGATTACCGATTTCAGTATTGGTGACCAACTTTAACCGTAAAGGTTTAAATAGTGATGAGCTTGAGACTTTTGTACATGAGTTCGGTCATGCTTTACATGGCATCTTATCAAATACCCGCTATACCAGTCAGTCCGGAACTTCTGTAGAGCGTGATTTTGTAGAAGCACCTTCTCAAATGTATGAAGAGTGGGCACGCCGTAAAGAAACCTTATCTAAAGTGGCCGATTATTGTGATCCAGCTTGTCCACGTGTTGACGATGAATTAATTGCCCGTTTAAAAGCAGTACATAATTATGGCCGTGGCTTGCGTTATGCCCGTCAGACGCTTTATGCACAATATGACATGGCACTTCATACGGCAGATGCCTTAAAAGTAAAACCTTTAGAAACTTGGCAAAAAATGGAAGCTGCTACAGCCTTAGGATATGTGCCAACAACTGAATTCCCCGGGCAATTCGGGCATTTAATGGGTGGTTATCAGGCAGGTTATTACGGTTATATGTGGTCTGAGGTTTTAGCGCTAGACATGCTTTCTGCTTATGGTGACAACCTGAACAACCCACAAGTGGGACAACGTTATCGTCAGACGATTTTATCGCAGGGTAGCCAAAAACCAGCAGCTGAATTGGTTAAAGATTTCCTTGGTCGTGATCCTGACAATAAAGCATTCTTTAACGAAATTACCGGACAACGGGTTAAATAAGGAATTATCACTATGCTGGCATATGTTATTCGGCGTTTATGGCAGATGATTCCGACCATGTTGGGAGTAGTGCTGCTTATTTTTATCTTATTTAATTGGGTCGGTGGAGATCCTGCCTATATTCTGGCAGGTAAGATGTCTAACCCTGAGCAGATTGAAAATATCCGTAAACAGTTAGGTGTTGATCAACCTTATTATGTTCAACTTTGGATTTTTATTAAGCAAATTCTTACTTTTGACTATGGCGCAAGTTGGAGCACAGGTGAATCCGTTTCACAAATTATCTTAACCCGTTTAGGACCGTCGCTCACACTTTTAATTCCACTCACCATTTTACAAACAGTTATTTCAATTATTTTAGCATTGGCTGTAGCGGCGGTACGTGGCTCTCTAACTGATCGTATGGTCATGATGTTATGTACCATCGGTATGTCGATTAGTATTTTGGTTTACATTATTGTTTTTCAATATGTTTTGGCTTATCAACTGAGCTGGTTCCCAGTACAGGGATGGAGCGATAGTTTTACCGAAAATTTATTTAAGTTTTCCTTACTACCAATTCTAATCATGCTTGTGGTGAGTATTGCACCTACTTTACGTTTATATCGTAGCTTTGTGCTTGATGAAGTAAATCAGGATTATGTGAGAACCGCACGTGCTAAAGGTGTAGGGGAAAGCCGAATTTTAAGTGTGCATGTTCTACGTAATGCCTCAATTCCGATTATTACTGATGTGATGTCAAATTTACCGGCATTATTGATAGGTGCATTTTTAATTGAACGCTTTTTTGGTATTCCCGGTATTGGTCGTGAAGTGATTATTGCTGTAGAGCGTAGTGATTTTCCTGTCATCAAAGCCATTACTGTATATATTGCAGCTGCAACCATGATTTTTAATTTGATTGCGGACTTGGTCTACAAAGTGGTTGATCCACGTGTACAGTTGAAGTAGGTGGGTTATGCTGAGTGTTTTATCAAAAAGAAAGTTAGAAACCCAGACCGCTCCTGCTTCAGCGGGGCTATGGCGACTTGCCATGCGTCGTCTCTGGGCCGATAAAATTGCAATGGCATCGCTCATTGTTGTGTTGTTCTATTTGATCGTATTAATACTATCACTAACGGGTGTGATTGCATCTGATTGGAATAAAGAAGTTGCTGTCAGTTATGCGCCTCCTACATTTATAGGTGCAGATAAGACAACGGAAGCTTTGAAAAGTACAGCCGCTGTAGATGAGGAATTACCGGAAAATCCAGTCGATCCCTTAAAAGATGTAATTCACCAACTTAAGGCTGAAATCAAACAAGAAAAGAGCTCTGGAAGTGCAATTGATTATTATGGTGTAGTTGATCCATTAGTTGATGATATGAAAGCAATTGATCAGCAACTCGGTGGACATTTACTTGATCAGCAAAGTGAACTAAAAAGTACCCTAATTTTTGGTGCTGACAAATGGGGACAAGATGTCCTTAAAAAAACCATTAAAGGCGCTGAAACTTCAATTATTGTAGGGCTTGTTTCTGCCTTATTGGCAGTCACATTAGGAACGCTTTTAGGGGCAGTTTCAGGTTATTTTGGTGGTTGGGTCGATGATATTCTCAACTGGTTTTATAATATTTTTACTTCCATTCCATATTTATTATTAGTTCTTGCGATTGCTGCTGTACTACAACAAAAGGGCATTTTATCTATTGTTCTGATTTTAGGCTTAACGGGCTGGACAGGTGTCTATCGGTTAATTCGTGCTGAATATATGAAACATACCGCACGCGAATATGTACTTGCAGCTAAAGCCATTGGTGTCGGTCATTTTCGCCGTATGTTTATTCATATTTTTCCTAACGTCAGCCATATTGCATTGGTCCAAATGTCTATTTTGGTGGTTTCTTTTATTAAATCGGAAGTGATTTTGAGTTTCTTAGGGTTCGGTGTGCCAGTAGGTGTAGTGTCTTGGGGCAGTATGTTAAATGAAGCGCAAAGTGAACTTCTTTTAGGTAAGTGGTGGCAGCTTGTCGCAGCCTCTGTCGCAATGGCTGTTTTGGTTACGGCATTTTCAATGTTTACTGATGCGCTACGCGATGCATTAGACCCGAAACTAAAATAAGAGGAAATCCAAATGTCAGAACAAGAAAAAAAGACCCCATTACTTCATATTGAAAACTTACGTGTAAGCTTTAAAGGTGAAGATAAACAATATATCGAAACTGTGAAAGGAATTTCCTTTGATATTCCGACCAACACGACTGTAGCTTTGGTTGGTGAATCAGGTAGTGGTAAGTCTGTCACTTCTTTGGCAACTATGGGTTTATTACCCGTAGGTCAAAGTAAGATTGATGAAAAAAGTAAGATTATTTTTGAAGGTAAAGACTTGCTTGACTTATCGCGCACAGAGATGCGAAAAATCTGTGGCAAAGATATTGCCATGATTTTTCAGGAACCGATGTCATCATTAAATCCGGTTTTTACGGTTGGCAATCAAATTGCAGAAGTGTTGTGTTTACATATGGGTATGAGCCGAAAACAGGCACGACAACGTGTTTTAGAGTTGCTTAAAGAGGTCGGTATACCGTCACCAGAAGCGAAAATTGATGCTTATCCTAACCAGCTTTCGGGTGGTCAGCAGCAACGTGTCATGATTGCAATGGCAATTGCTTGTGAACCTAAGCTACTGATTGCCGATGAACCGACTACGGCACTTGATGTCACCATTCAAAAGCAAATTATTGATTTACTTGAATCATTGCGACAGCGCCGTCAAATGTCGATGCTTTTTATTACTCACGATTTGGCTTTGGTTGGTGAAATTGCAGATCAAGTGATTGTGATGCGACATGGTGAAATTAGAGAGCAAGGTACCGCAGAACAAGTTTTGGAACAGCCTAAAGATGTATATACCCGAGCCTTACTTTACTGTCGTCCTCAAATGTCACAAAGACCTTATCGTTTGCCTGTAACCAGTGATTTTATGCGACAAGAAAACAATATATTGGTTGAGCAAAGCTTTGATGTTTCAGAAATTCCTGAGCGTAAACGTGGTTTAAATGGCGATGAGCACATTATTTTAGAAGTAAAAGATCTGAAAAAAAGTTTTTATAGTCGTAAAGGATTGTTTGGCAAAGAAGAATTTCAGGCAGTAAAAGGTGTTTCTTTTAAACTGGCTAAAGGAAAAACGCTTGGTTTGGTAGGAGAATCGGGCTCCGGTAAAACGACTGTCGGGTTATTGCTCATGCGCTTACATCAAGCCTCTGGGGGGCAGGCTTTAATTGAAGGTAAAGATATTCTTTCTTTAACTGAAAAAGAGTTTGCCAAATATCAAAGGAAGATCCAAATCATCTTTCAAAATCCATATGCTTCACTAAATCCACGCTTTACGATTGGGCAGATCTTATTGGAACCTATGCAAATTCATGGAATTGGTAAAGATGATGCAGAACGTAAGCAAATTGCGCTTGGTTTACTTGAGAGAGTGAATCTGCCTGAACAAGCTTATTATCGATACCCACATGAGTTCTCGGGCGGTCAACGCCAACGTATTGCGATTGCGCGCTGCTTAACGCTAAAGCCTGAAATTCTAATTTGTGATGAATCTGTTTCGGCGTTAGATGTTTCAGTTCAGGCACAAGTACTTAATTTATTACAAGACTTACAAGATGAGTTTGGGCTTAGTTATATTTTTATTTCACATGATTTGTCGGTTGTGAAATATATCTCTGATCAGGTTATGGTCATGAATCATGGGGAAGTTATTGAAATTGCCAACTCGGATGAGCTCTATGCACATCCGCAACATGACTACACCAAACGACTATTGCAGGCCATTCCACAAGGAATTCAGCACGTTTCTTAAGCGTAAAGTTATGTCGTTAAAGGCACTTTCGAGTGCCTTTTTATTTGGTTTATAGAATAAATACTTATAAAATAAGAGATGTAAAAGTAGAGTATTTTATTCCTGCTATGTGTGCCAACTTTAAGCCTTTAACTCTCGCCCAATTGCAGCAACTTCAGTTGCCTGTGGTCGGCTTTAGCTATGCTGATGAGGTTTATCCGGGTGGGACAATGCCATTATTATTCAAATCACCGCAAGGTTTTGAGTGGCGTGAAGTCATGTTCGGTTTGGTTCCTAAATGGGCAGAAGATACGAACATAGCAAAACATACTTATAACGCCCGTCATGAAACGATTTTCCAAAAACCGAGTTTTCAAGAAGCTGCTCTTAAATGTAAGTTCGGTGTAATACCCGTCACGGAGTTTTATGAGAGTAAATATATAAATGATAAACCTGAGCGGTGGGGCGTACGCCGTAAAGATGGGCAGGCTTTTTTTATCGCAGCAATCTATGAAATTTGCAAAATGAATGAAACGATTGTCCGTTCTGCGAGTATGTTAACCATGGATGCGATTGATCATCCCATGATGAAAGACTTCCATGAACCGGGTGATGTTAAAAGATCAGTCATTGTGATTCCACATGACCGCTTAGATGAATGGTTAAGTTTAGAAACACCAGATATTTCAAGCTTTATTGAAGGCTTTCCTGTTGAGGAATTTGAATGTTTACATGTTCCTAAAGAGAAGATTATAAAACCTACACCTCAATTAAGTATGTTTGAATAACTGCATTGGAGTTAGGTTATTGGCTTAATTTTTAAGTCAATAACCTTTGATATTTAATCAATATTCTTACTTAAAGTTTGTACCTGCTCATCTTGCGCCAGATAAGCCAATTCAATCGGTGAGATTACAAAAGTTGAGTTATCTGAGGTTTGTTTAAAAACAAATCCATATTCAAAAGATTGCGTATTTTTACTTGGTAACCAAAATAAATAAGGACAGCCTGTATAGCTACCATCCCAACCCATTTCTTTAGCTAAGGCCAAAGCTGTATCAGATTTAGCAATAATTTCTTTAAGCGATTCTTTATCTCTTTGGGAGACATCACCATCATCATCTGCAAATGTTTGTAAAAACTCATTTAATGGAGTTAAGTCTTCCCAGTTATTTTCAATTGTTGAGAAGTGATATCCATATAGCATCATATTTAGTCTTCCATTTTGTTATTGTGCTATTGAACATAACAAGAAATGCGTGAAAAAGAAATGGTTGAATTTACTTTAAGTTGTTTATTTTTCATAAGTTATAGCATATTTTCTATACAAAAATTAACTGAGCTTTCTCTTGAGTAATAAGCGTCTAATCAAGTTAAAATATAAAGATTCAGCTGTTGAAGGAATAATAGTGTTCTTAATAAAAAGTTAAGTCTTTTTGTAAGGATACTAGACTGTTGGTGAATATTGAATTTGTCATAATTCACTTATAATGAAAAGGAAAGTAAATAGAGCTTATTTATGTTTATAACAACAACTCGCCCCAATGATGCTTTAATTGAACAGTTACTACCAATCTTGGAAGAAGCTAGCCAAATCTTATTACAAGAATATCAAAATTATTCGGCTGGATATGAATTTACGATTGAAGAAAAACATGACGACTCACCTGTAACGCAAGCAGATTTAAAGGTAAATCGTTTTTTATTAAAGCATCTTGCAGAAATTACACCTGAGTTACCGGTTTTATCGGAAGAAAGTGACTATAGCGCTCGCCATGCTTGGTCTTCTTGCTGGATGCTAGATCCACTTGATGGTACGAAAGAGTTTATACATGAGCGAGATGAGTTCACGATAAACTTGAGTTTGATTGAAGGGCGTGAAACGATTTTTTCGGTGATTGTTGTGCCATGTGAGCAAGTTGTTTATTTAGGTTATTTAAAAGATTTACCTTTTAAATATAGCTTTAGCCAACAACAATGGTATCAATATCAAAAAACACCTTATTCAACACAAGCACCTGTACAAATCGGTTTAAGTCATAGTAGTAAAAATCCAAAATATCAGAAATTCATTGAACCTATTGAAAAGATTCGTACCGTAATTCGACGTGAAGCAGGTAGCGCTTATAAGTTTTGTATGATGTTAGAAGGCGAGATCGATATTTATCCTAGATTTCATCCGACATCAGAATGGGATACCAGCTCAGGTCAAGGATTATTAGAAAGTATAGGTGGAGGTTTACTCACTCTAACAGGTAAACCCTTTGAATATAACCAGCGTGATACCGTATTAAATGGGGGCTTTATCGCATTTCGTGATCAGGAAAGCAAAAAAATAGCATTTGAAGCTTTAGCTCAATCAGGTGTTTTGGATTGAGAGTTATTGTAGACATGCTATAGTGGCAAAATATTGAGAAAAGATGACAAGATAAAAATGGCACTCGATTTATTGCCTAAAAGCATGTTTGAAGCAATTGATTTATTGCCTGATGCTTCGACCCCTGTAACCCTTTTTACACGTCACTCCTTAAGAGAGTTGGTAGATGGGCAAGGCTTGGCAGGATATGACCTTCAGCTTACACCGCAAGGACGTGAGCTTGCTCAGGAATGGGGTAGCTATTTAATTAAAAACACGGATCGTGTAATTCAACATTGCATTTCTAGCCCAATTCAACGTTGTGTAGACACTGCTGCACTTATGATTGAAGGAGCAGATGGAGTGAGTCCTGAGCCGAATACACATACAATTGAAATAGTTGAACAAGGTTTGTTGGTTGAACCTGGAAGCTTTGTACTGGATATTC
This sequence comes from Acinetobacter sp. BD54, assembly GCF_044778325.1. NCBI lineage: Bacteria > Pseudomonadati > Pseudomonadota > Gammaproteobacteria > Moraxellales > Moraxellaceae > Acinetobacter > Acinetobacter sp. BD54. Next base: position 21,640 of record NZ_JANJEP010000006.1, read on the forward strand.
AACAGGCGGCGCCTTATTTCCGTAAACAAGGGGCACTTGGTTTTATTAATAGTTTTGTGAACAATGCCTTGCCGGGTATGAAACATCCAATTACTGGCGTATTAGATGTATTAGAGCTGATTTATCAAACTCATCCTAAAACAAAAAGTGGTCTAAGTTTAGCTGTAAGTCACGACACAATTATTGCAGCGATTGTTGCAGTAATTTCAGGCAATAACCAAATACAAAAAGCAGATTGGCCTGCCATGATGGAAGGGCTGTTTGTATGGTTTGAAGGTGATGAATTTCCAAATTGTAAATTAAAGTGGATTTGGAGAGGCAAAACTTACGAGTTAGATGTTTCTGAGTTTCATAAAGTACAGTAAACACAAAAACATAGACAATAAAAAAAGCCCTGTTGGGCTTTTTTTACATGCTTCAATTAGTTAGCTAAAGCTTTAACTTGAGCATTTAAACGGCTCTTATGACGAGCAGCTTTATTTTTGTGGATGATGCCTTTATCAGCCATGCGGTCGATTACAGGAACAGCTTTTTTGTAAGCTTCTGTAGCAACAGCATAATCACCACCAGCGATTGCACTTAAAGTACGTTTGATGTAAGTACGAACCATAGAACGCAAGCTTGCGTTGTGTTTACGCGCTTTAACGTTTTGGCGCGCACGTTTTTTAGCTTGAGCAGAGTTTGCCACTCTTGCACTCCTTGAAAATAAGTTGGTCTGGGCGGGCTGTGGTCAATCCAGTAAACTGGTGTAACCATCACCAGCCCGTAAACAAGTGCCATATTGTGATGAATCAATACCGTGAAGTCAAGCCTTGAGAGCATTTTAAGCGGTTTTAGGGGCTGCTAAAACCGTAAGAAAAGGTTAAATTTGATACAAACTTAAAGAGGGTTGGATAAAAAATGACTATAAGTACGAAAAAAGCAATTGTAGTAGGTGCTACAGGACTCGTTGGTTTAGCGCTTGTTGAACAACTTGAGCAAACACCAGAATTTGAGGCCATTACCGTTGTAGTAAGAAAAGAATCACAACTACTTAATACATATAAGAAAGTTACTCAGCTCGTTATAGACGATTTTTTATTGCTCAATGATGAAGATGTGAATGGTCATACTCATGCATTTAGTTGCTTAGGTACAACTTTAAAAATAGCGGGCTCAAAACAAGGCTTTTATGCAGTTGATTATGAGATAAATGCTCACTTTGCAGACTTAATCCAAGATAAACATATTCATTTTTTAATTGTTAGTGCACTTGGGGCAAATGCTAATTCGCCAATTTTCTACAATAAAGTAAAAGGCGAATTAGAAGATTATATTCAAAGTTTAGGAATCGAAAAATTATCTATTTTTAGACCTTCTCTACTGATTGGTAAGCGTAGCGATGTGCGTTTTATTGAAGATTTAGGACAAAGTCTATTTAAACTTATTGAAAATAAATGGACTAAGCCTTTCAAATATAAACCAGTTACAGCAGAGCAATTGGCTCATACCATGGTCGTAGCGGCACTAACGCAAATTGAAGCTTTTAAACGATATGATAATCTCAGCATACAACAAACTCGATAAGGGAGAATAAAAGTGTCGACAGTACCATTTGTGACATGTGATTTATTAGATGACAATCCGGAAAAAGATTTGCAAGTAGTCACGCCCTCAATGGACGGTAAGTTCTTTAAAAGCTATGGTGCACGTCAAACTTTTGGCGGACAAGTTGTGACTGTAAAGTGTTTCGAAGATAACTCGCGTGTAAAAGAGTTGCTGGCTACAGATGGTACAGGGAAGGTATTGGTTGTGGATGGTGGTGCTTCAATGCGCTGTGCACTTATGGGAGATATGATTGCTGAATCGGCAGTTAAAAATAACTGGAATGGTGTGGTTATTTATGGCTGTGTACGTGATGTTGATGCACTTGCAAGCTTAGATTTAGGTGTACATGCATTGGCTGCAATTCCGCAAAAAAGTAACCGTAAGGGCATTGGTGAAGTAGATATTCCTTTGTATTTTGGTGGAGTCACAATTCAATCTGGTGATTTTATCTATGCAGATAATAATGGAATTGTGATTGCTAAAGAAAAACTAGTCTAGCTCCACAATTAAATAAAGGAATGCATAATGGTGAATCATCAAATTAAAGTACTGCAAGCATTAGCGTCTGCAATTGCTGAAGGTGGTAGAGGTGTTACAGGTACAGCATTTCCTAAACAGCCTGTTAGAGCTCTTAAACTTTATGAATTTGAGGGTTCACCATTTTGTCGCCGCGTTCGTGAAGTGATTACACTTTTAAATTTGGATGTCGAAATTTATCCATGCCCGAAAGGTGGATTAAAATATCGCTCCATAGTTAAAGAAATTGGCGGTAAATTACAGTTTCCTTTTTTTATTGATGAAAATACAGGTGACAAATTATACGAATCACAAGATATTATTCATCATTTATTTAAATACTATGGTAAGACAGGCCAAACTCCTGATAAGTTTTCAAATTATCCAAAAATGCCATATCTGGCGTTTGCCGGAACATTATTAAATGGTGCTCGTGGGGTCTGGATTAATAAAAAAATAGTAAATAGAGCTGCGCCTGAGCATAAACTTGAACTATGGAGCTTTGAAGCAAGTCCGTATTCAAGAGTAGTAAGAAGTGTATTAAGTGAGCTTGAGCTACCTTACATTTTACATAGTGTTGCCAAAGAAAGATGGCAAGATATGGGGCCTGCGATTCTTCGGTTAAAACCGGGCAAATATGAACCTTTAAAAGAGGGAAAGCGAGAAAAATTGTTGCTGGTCATGCAAGGTAAAATGCAAGTGCCTTATTTAGTGGACCCAAATACAGGCGTTAAAATGTTTGAATCTGCGGAAATTGTAAAGTACCTAAAAAAACAATATGGCAGTTAAAATATAAATGAGAAAAACACACTAGAGATTGAGATAACTCAGTCTCTTTTAAGAAGCGACAACAATAAGAAATCATACGATAAAAACATGAATATGCTAAATTACTACCTTAAATTACCAAAATAAGGCCTGTTTTATGGAATGTATGAGAATTCAGCCTGTAACGAGTCATCCTGGAGAAAATGCTTTATTTATTGTATTAGGATTAGCTCAAGGTGATTCTGTTGTAGAAAAAGTAAAAGATTTTGCTGGTAAATTCTCAGCGTTAACCAGAAGTTTGTCTAACCGTTATCCTGAAACTAAATTTAATGCCATATTAGGTTTTAGCTCAAACGCGTGGGATATTTTATTTCCACAGCAAGCAAAGCCTCAAGAATTAGAAACATTTCAAGAAATCAAAGGCCCAAAATACACAGCCGTTTCAACACCCGGGGATTTATTCTTTCATATTCGTGCTGATCGACAGGCTTTATGTTATGAGTTAGGAAGTATCATCAATGAACAGTTAGGTAAAGTAACTTACCCAATTGATGAAGTGCATGGTTTTCGTTATTTCGATGGGCGTGCGATTATTGGCTTTGTAGATGGAACAGAAAATCCTGAACCTGTAATTGCTGCACAATGGGCATTAGTGGGTAACGAAGATCCTGACTTTATTGGGGGAAGTTATGCATTTATCCAAAAATATACCCATGATATGGAAAAATGGCGTGCCTTAAGCGATGAGGAACAAGAAAGAGTTATCGGGCGTAAAAAGTTCAACGATATTGAGCTTGATGATGACGAGAAGCCTTTAACAGCACATAATGTAGTAAGTAAAGCGCATGATGCAGAAGGCAATGAACTAAAAATTATGCGTGCAAATATGCCTTTTTCGAATCCATCCAAAAATGAATATGGTACTTTTTTTATTGGTTACTCACGTAAATTTAGTACGACACGTCAAATGCTTGAAAATATGTTCTTAGGAAATGAGCAAGGTAATCTTGATCGATTACTTGACTTTAGTACTGCCCAAACAGGAACTCTATTTTTCGTACCGACAGTAGATTTTCTAGATAGCTTGGGTGACGAGTAGGCATTAAAAATAAACTTAGATGGTAGAGGTGAATTGCCTCTACTATATAAATTGAAATTAATATGATGTGATGAGATGTTTAAAAAATTAACCCAACTTTTTCAAGGTTCGAAACAGACACCAGAACAAATTTATTTACAAGAGAATCAGCTCAGTTTTGATTCAGAGCGTGGTCCGGTTATTAAAGATGTCGTGATTAATGAAAAGTGGTCAGAGCACCTTGAGTATTTTTCAAATCGTAAATTACAGAATTTTGATAACTTACCTAAGCTATTTCAAATTACACCACAAATTAATGAAAAGATTGATTTAGAGATTGCAACGCAACGATATGTGGAAAGGTTAGGTAATACACAAGAAAAGTTACTTGAGCTTAAAGCAATCATACAGGTATTAAACCAATATTATGTGATGTTTTTACGAGACAAATAACTTCAAATGATTGTTTAAGAACTATAAAAAAGTATCACAAAGTAGTAGCTTGATTGCAGAAAAATAACTCAATTCACTAAAAACATCATGCTACTATTAACCTCATATCTTTTTAGCTCATAAAAGCCATATACATGTTTCAACAAGAAATCTCTCAATTGAATTTGCAACAGCTCAAGGCCGGTGAAAAGCGTTGGGTGGGGTCATTATTAGGTTCATCAGCAGCTTTATTGCTTAAAGAAATTGCCACTCAGCATTCTTCTTTATTGTTATTAGTCGCTCGAAACAACCAACATGTTGCTCAATTAGAAAGTGAACTTGAGTTTTATGGAGTTAAGCCGACAATTTTTCCGGATTGGGAAATTTTGCCTTATGACCGTTTATCTCCCCATCAAGATATTGTGTCAGAACGTCTTGCTATTTTATCTAATATGCCTCAGCAAGGCGTATTACTGATTTCAGCAAGTACCTTGGCTCAACGGGTTGCACCTTACTCATGGGTATTGGGAGAACACTTTGATATAAAAGTGGGTCAAAAATTTGATTTAGAACAACAAAAATTAAGGTTAGTTCAGGCGGGCTACCACTTAGTAGATACAGTTTATGACCATGGTGAGTTTGCTGTACGCGGCAGTATTATGGATATTTTTGCATCGGGTCAAGAATCTCCAATCCGCATAGATTTATTTGACGATGAAATTGATTCTTTAAAATTCTTTGACCCTGAAACTCAAAGAACAACAACCACACTAAAAAGTTTTACGGTTTTACCCGCGAAAGAATTCCCTTTAAAAGAAGGACGTTCAGTTTTTAGAGACCGTTATTCTGAGTTTTTTCCTACTGCCAATCCTAAGAAAAATCCAATTTATCAGGACGTTTTAGATGGTATAGCATCGCCTGGTATTGAATTTTATTTACCGCTATTTTTTGATAAAGAACAAATGCAGTCACAAAGTATGTTCACAACATACTTACCAAAGAATTGCATTGTAATTACAACTAGTGATATTGACACTGATTTAACGAATTTCTGGAAAGAAGTTATGCGTCGTTATGAAGACCGGCGCCATAATATTGATCAACCTATTCTTGCTCCAGAAGAGCTATTTATTTCTCCAAATCATTTGTTAAGTGCTTTAAACCAGTTTCCACGAATGCTTGTAAGCGCAGAAACTATTGAAGAAAAAGCTGGTGCACTTAATCTTAAAACTGAACAACCACCCAAGTTGCCAGTCGATCCGAAAAAAGAAAAACCATTTAGTGCCGTAAAAAAATATATTGATGAAGCAAATCATCCTGTTCTATTGGTTGCGGAAAGTGCAGGACGTCGCGAAAGCTTAAAAGATGCGTTGCGTTCAAGTTTAGGTGAGATTCCAAATGTAGAGAATTTTGAGCAATTCCAAATTAGTCAGTTCGCAATTGCTATTACTAATGCGCCTTTAGATCGTGGTTTACTTTTAACTGATCAATTAACGGTTATTTCAGAAAATCAGCTTTACGAGCACCGAGTTGTACAGCGTCGTCGCAAGCGTCAACAGGAAGTTTCAGAAGAGTTTTTGATTCGAAGCTTAACTGAGCTAAGTATTGGTGCTCCTGTTGTACATATCGATCATGGTGTGGGGCGTTATGCTGGTTTAATTACACTCGCGATTGAAGGACAAGACTATGAGTTCTTACAACTAGATTATGCCGAAGATGCAAAAGTCTATGTTCCAGTAACGAACTTGCATCTAATTAGCCGTTATAGTGGTGGCGACCCGGATTTAGCACCGTTACATAAAATCGGAACTGATGCTTGGAGTAAAGCTAAGCGTAAAGCATTAGAGCAAATTCATGACGTTGCAGCTGAGCTTTTACATATTCAGGCACGTCGTCAGTCAAAACCCGGCTTTGCTTTTGAACTGGACCAGTCGCTCTATATGCAATTTGCGAGTGGCTTTGCGTATGAAGAAACACTTGATCAGGCTAATGCAATTGAAGCCACACTCTATGATATGCAGCAAGCAAAACCAATGGATAGGTTGGTGTGTGGTGATGTGGGTTTTGGTAAAACCGAGGTGGCCATGCGTGCAGCATTTGTAGCGGTACAAAATGGCAAACAGGTTGCTGTTTTAGTTCCTACGACTTTACTAGCTCAACAACATTATGAGTCTTTTAAAGACCGTTTTGCTGATTGGCCAGTACGTATTGAAGTGCTCTCACGTTTTGGTTCAAACAAAACACATTTGAAAAATATTGAAGACTTGGCAAATGGTAAAGTCGACATTGTGGTAGGTACACATAAGCTTCTACAAGAGAATGTTCAGTTTAAAGATTTAGGTTTAATGGTTGTAGACGAGGAGCATCGCTTTGGTGTGCGTGATAAGGAGCGTATCAAAGCTTTACGTGCCGATGTTGATATGTTGACACTTACAGCAACGCCAATTCCTCGTACGCTTAATATGGCTTTTTCGGGGATGCGTGATTTGTCGATTATTGCCACTCCGCCAGCCCGTCGATTAGCAGTAAAAACCTTTGTGCAAGAGCATACAGATGCTTCAATCAAGGAAGCGATTTTGCGTGAGTTACTTCGTGGTGGACAAGTTTATTTCTTACATAATGAAGTAGAGACCATTGAGCGAGCTGCCGAAAATATTCGTGTGCTTGTACCCGAAGCACGTGTAGCGGTAGCACATGGACAAATGCGTGAACGCGAACTTGAGCAAGTTATGCAGCAGTTCTATCACAAAGAATATAATGTGCTGGTGTGCTCAACCATTATTGAGACAGGTATCGATGTTCCAAATGCCAATACAATTTTAATTGAACGTGCGGATAAACTTGGTTTAGCGCAATTACACCAGTTACGTGGCCGTGTAGGTCGTTCGCATCACCAAGCATACGCCTATTTGTTAGTACCTTCGATTAAACACTTAAAAGGTGATGCCGAAAAACGCCTTGATGCGATTCAACGTGCTTCGACATTAGGTGCAGGCTTTATGCTCGCTACGGAAGATTTGGAAATTCGTGGGGCAGGCGAATTGTTAGGCGAGCAACAAAGTGGCTCAATGCAGGCGATAGGATATAGCTTGTATATGGAAATGCTTGAGAAAGCGACTAAAGCAATTCAACAAGGTAAAACCCCGAATTTTGATGCTCCATTGTCGTTAACTGCCGAAATTAACTTACATATTCCTGCACTTATTCCAGATGATTACCTAGGTGATGTTCATCAGCGTCTATTATTCTATAAACGTATTAGTAATACCGATACACAGGAAAAACTAGATAACATCCGTATGGAGCTTATTGACCGTTTCGGTATTCCACCGCAGTCGGTTAAGCACTTGTTTAGCGTGCATCAAATCCGTTTGAAAGCAGAACATTTAGGTATTACGAAAATTGATATTAATACTCAAGGTGGAAATATTGAGTTTTCACCAGATACGCCAGTTCAAGCCATTAGTATTATTCAGTTAATGCAAAAAAATCCGACCTATTACCGTATGGAAGGCGGACAACGTTTGAAGGTGATGGTGCAGCTTGAAGAGTATGAAAAACGAATTCAATTTATCAATGATTTATTGCAAAAATTGATGAGTGAACTACATGCCTGAGACCTGTTTTTCTAACCAGCGCTAGCTAATTAGGACATTTGTTTTGATGTAATCGGATTTTATGCACTATTTATACCTTGAGATATGAATAAGTGCATAAAATCATTGTTATTTGTAAGCAAACGGGCTACTAATAATATTCACATCAAAACTGATGTGATAGTATTAGCCATTATTGTTTATTGTCATTTATAAAAGATATGTTTAGTTTGCATCCACAACTTGCTCAAGATACTTTTTTTGTAGGCGATTTCCCGCTTTCAACATGTCGTTTAATGAATGATATGCAATTTCCTTGGTTGATTTTAGTACCACGCGTACCAGGAATCACGGAACTATACGAATTGAGTCAAGCTGACCAAGAACAGTTTCTACGTGAATCAAGCTGGTTATCTAGCCAGTTATCTCGCGTTTTCCGTGCTGATAAAATGAATGTAGCAGCTTTAGGTAATATGGTGCCTCAATTGCATTTCCATCATGTTGTCCGCTATCAAAATGATGTAGCTTGGCCGAAACCTGTATGGGGTACACCAGCTGTGCCATATACAAGTGATGTTTTAGCTCATATGCGTCAGACTCTTATGCTTGCTCTACGTGGCCAAGGTGATATGCCTTTTGATTGGCGCATGGATTAAATCAATGTAATGCCACATATCAATGTGGCAACATTGAAATGTGGAGGATAGGGTGCAATTAGAGAGGTTTATAGATCGGGAACCTAAGCAGTTTGCATATTTTCATCGTTTGATGGGATATTCAATTCTGTCATTAATTTTAGTGATCTATGCCTTTACCTCACCGAATACTAATTATCAAATCTATATTCCTCCTTTTTTTCTTTTTTTACTTTTTGTCAGTTCTAAACTAGAACACTGGTTGCAGTACCAGTTTGATAAGAAAACTCAAAAAAGTGTTTTTTTTGCAATAGATGCGATTGTAGTGGCTGTTACTCTGGCAGGAGTGCACCTTAATCTCGTTCCAACATTTATTGCGCTTTTTGCATTGTTTTACTCAGCAATTAATAGTCGTATTTCCTTTGCAGTTATTTGTTTAACGAGTTTGCTTGGTGCGATTATTTTTTATTTAAGTACATTTTTCCTATTTGGTTTTCATCCATATTTCCAAGCCACAAGCCAAGAATTAACAGTAATTACCTTACTTGGTTTGGTAATGTTTATCACTATTGGAAATTATTACCAACACCGCTGGGTTAAAAAAATTAGTCAGCAACGTCAGCATTATTATGACCAGATGACACGTTATATTGCTTTTGCTAATCAGTTAAGCCGCTATGCTCCATTACAATTATGGCAGTCGATTATGCGTGGGGAAGCTGAAGCAAAAATCGAATATAAACGTAAAAAAATGACCGTATTCTTTTCTGATATTCAGGGATTTACTGAACTATCAGAAACTTTAATTCCTGATGACTTAGCTTTCTTGCTTAACGATTATTTAAGTCATATGACTGAAATTGCAAAGCAATATGAAGCGACGGTCGACAAATTTATGGGAGATGCGATTCTCATATTTTTTGGAGATCCGAATTCACAAGGGGTTGAGCAAGATGCCAAATCGTGTGTAGAAATGGCAATTGCTATGCGTCAGCAAATGAAGCTGCTGCGCGAACGATGGAAGAAAATGGGATATTCGGCCTTACATATCCGTATGGGTATTAGTACAGGTTATTGCCACGTAGGGAATTATGGTGCAACCCATCGTATGGCTTATACGATTGTAGGTCGCGACGTAAATTTAGCGGCACGTTTACAGTATGCTGCTGAAATTGATGAAATACTCATTTCTGATGATACTTATCAATTGATCAAAAGTGATTTTCTATGTGCGCCTAAGACCCCAATTTATTTAAAGGGTATTCAAGGGGCAGTAAAAACATGGCAAGTCATGGAAAAATACACAGGAAATAAATCAGATCATCAACAATGGTTTGATTATGAATATAAAGGTTTCCATTTAGTTTTAAATTTAGAAGAAGTACAAAACTACGAATACCCTGAGTTGGTTGAAGTGCTTGAAAAAATGATTCAGCGCATTAAAGTTCAACAAACTTTGGTTAATACTCAAGGTGTTGCTCAGCTTAGACTTGAGGATGAAGTTAAGCCTATAAATATCGATGAAGAACAAGATCAGGTATAAATTTATATAAATAAAAAAAGCTGCCTAAGCAGCTTTTTTTATTATTTATTAGTGATTTTCCGAAGCGTGGTTAATTGTGTATTTCGGAATCTCAATTTCAAGATCTTCATCTACAACTTTCACCTGACATGAAAGACGTGAGTCAGGTTCCAGCCCCCAAGCACGGTCTAGAAGATCGGCTTCAACATCATTCATTTCTTCTAAGCTATCAAAGCCTTTACGAACGATCACATGACAAGTTGTACATGCACAAGACATATCACAAGCATGTTCAATTTTGATTCCTTTGTTGAGCAAACTTTGGCAAAGATTTGCATTTTGTTCAACCTCAAATTCTGCTCCTTCTGGGCAAAATTGAGCGTGAGGAAGTACTTTAATACGTGGCATATTGATCACCTATACCTTTTAATTTGATTTTGACCAATCATCGAGCTTCGTGCCTTTTAAGGCATGGTCAATATGTCGATTCATCCGTAGTGCTGCAAAAGCATCACTATGTACTTTAAGTTGTTGAACTGCTTGCTCAATCGCTTGGATATCACTGCCTTCAAGCTGAGCTTTTAATGATCCCTTGGCAGAGTTGAGTGCTTCAAGCTGCTTTTCATCAAGTAAATCTGCATCTACTTTTAATGCTTGCTCAAGAGCCTCAAGCTCACGTTCTGCTTCAACTTTAGTTTCTTTTAAATGACGAAGATTTTTGTCCTCTTCGGCATGTTGGAAACCTTCAATTAATAAGCGTTCCGTATCTGCCTCAGATAAACCATAAGATGGTTTGATATCGATATGAGCTTGCACGCCAGAAGTTGCTTCACGAGCAGAAACGGTGAGTAAGCCATCTGCATCAACTTGGAAAGTGACTTCAATACGAGCTTGGCCTGCAGTCATTGGTGGAATGCCATGAAGTACAAATCTACCTAATGAACGGCAATGTTCAACTAAATCACGTTCGCCCTGAACTACATGAATTAACATAGCAGTTTGGCCATCTTGATAGGTGGTGAACTCTTGGCGACGTGCAACAGGAATCGCTGTATTACGAGATATCAGGCGCTCAACGAGTCCTCCCATTGTCTCTAGACCCAGAGAAAGAGGGGTTACATCTAAAAGAAGAGAACCATCTTGGCTATTACCGATTAACTGGTTGGCTGTAATAGAAGCGCCAATTGCCACCACTTCATCTGGGTTGATCGTGCAAAGAGGTTCTTGGGCAAAAACTTCCCGTACTGCTTTTTGAACAGCATAAGAGCGAGTAGAACCACCTACCAAAACAACATTTTGAATATCGGTTAACTCGAGTTTTGCATCACGCAGTACACGTTTACAAACACTAATCGTTTTGTCTAATGCTACTTGAATAATGCTTTCAAATGTAGGGCGATCTAGTGTGAGAGTTGCTTCGAGTAACTTTAATTCAACTGAATCTTGAGTTGATAATTGTTCTTTAGCTTGACGTGCTGCCACAATAAATACGGCATAATCTTCATCACTTAATACATCAATATTAAGTTGTTTTTTAGCCCATTTTACGATTAGACGGTCTAAGTCATCACCACCTAAAGCAGTGTGACCGCCAGTCGCTAAAACTTCAAATACGCCTTGTGAAAAACGTAAGATAGATACGTCAAAAGTACCGCCACCCAAGTCATAAATTACATAATTACGGTCGGTCGCTAAATTACTTTCTTGATCTAATCCATAAGCTACAGCGGCAGCTGTAGGCTCATTTAATAAACGTAATACATTTAAACCGGCAAGTTGAGCTGCATCGCGAGTTGCTTGACGCTGAGCTTCATCGAAATATGCAGGAACGGTAATTACTGCTCCATTAACAGGATTTTGTAAGCTGTCTTCAGCGCGAGCTTTTAATTGTTTTAAAATTTCAGCTGAGATTTCTACTGGTGTTTTGCGTCCAGCACGAGTTTCAAAAGCAGGCATTTCATTTTCTGAGCCTACTAACTCATAAGGGTGTTGAAATTTAATATCTGCCTTTGAACGGCCCATAAATCGTTTAACAGAAACAATTGTATTTTTTGGATCTGCAATGATAAACGGTTTAGCTTCTTCACCATAATGAGTTGTATTGTCCCCATAATGAACGATAGAAGGAAGTAATCTTCTATTTTGAACATCATTGAGTACTTTAGGTTTGCCTGATAACACTGTCGCAACTAATGAGTGTGTTGTTCCTAGGTCAATACCAATCGCAATGCGATGTTGGTGTGGGGCACTGGATTGACCCGGTTCAGCAATTTGCAAAAGTGCCATGAGTTAAATCCCTTGAAAATAAAGTAGAGAAAGCAAAATTAAAAATCGTCGTCTAAATCAAAACTGTCTTCATCATCTAACAGTTGATCTTCTGCTTTATCAATATCGTTTAAAACACGTTGAAAGAAACGTAACTTACGTACGGTATCGCGTGCTTCTGCCCAATCTTCTTCACTGTAATCAATTTTGAATTCACGGACCAAACCATCAATCCATTGTTGTACTTCTAATCTTAAAGTACGTAAATGTTCAGATGATGTCGCTTCATCAAGTTGTTCACGAAGTTCTAAAGCGGATTGTAGAAATTCGAAATCACTAATAGATTGATCAAGATGATGATCTTGCTTTTTAAGAGCTAAAAGATAAGCAGCGCGGCTATCAACTTGAGAAAGCGTTTTAAAAGCTTGATTGATTTCACTTGATTTGATCAATGCTTGATCTTTATCTGCGGCTTTATCTGGATGATATTGTTGTTGCAAACTTAAGAAATTTGATTTCAAGCTTGCCAAATCGATATCGAGTGCCACAGGTAAATTGAACAACTCAAAATGATTCATTAGAAATGAGGTCCACATTAATTAAATACATTAAAACAGTGCTGTTAAAAGGCACTGTTTTAATGAGAAAAAGGAAAGGAGAGGATTAAACAGTGAATGACTCACCACAACCACATTCACCCTTTTTATTAGGATTGTTAAATTCGAACCCTTCATTAAGGCCATTTTTAACATAGTCCATTTCTAAGCCGTCTAAGTAAACTAAGCTTTTAGGATCTACAAAAACCTTAACGCCGAATTGTTCGAAAATTTGATCATGTTCATCGATATCATCTACAAATTCGAGAACATAAGCCAACCCAGAACAACCAGAAGTTTTCACACCAACGCGAATGCCTTCACCCTTACCTCGATTTTTAAGGTAATTGCTAATATGAGTCGCAGCATTTTCAGTTAAATGAATCATGAAAACTCCAACGTTTATAATGGTAACAAATTAAGCTTTTGATTTTTTACTACGATAATCTTCAATCGCAGCTTTAATTGCATCTTCAGCTAATACAGAACAGTGAACTTTTACTGGCGGAAGAGCTAGCTCAGTTGCAATATCAATGTTTTTGATTGCTTGAGCTTCATCAAGTGTCTTGCCTTTTAACCATTCTGTTACAAGTGAACTTGATGCAATTGCAGAACCGCAACCATAAGTCTTGAAACGTGCTTCTTCGATTACACCGTTGTCATTTACTTGAATCTGTAAACGCATTACGTCGCCACATGCAGGTGCACCCACCATACCTGTACCAACATTCTCAGAGTTTTTGTCTAAAACACCAACATTACGTGGATTTTCGTAATGATCAATTACCTTTTCGCTATAAGCCATTTCGCTTCTCCAAACCTCGGGGTCAGCCTAATATTAATATGAGGGTTAAAACACTAATTTCAATAATTAGTGTTCTGCCCATTCAACTGTAGAAAGATCGATACCTTCTTTGTACATATCCCAAAGCGGAGAAAGTTCACGTAATTTCTCAACAGCGGCTTTGGTAATTGTAAGCACGTGGTCAATATCTTCTTCAGTCGTGTATTTACCAAAACTAAAGCGAATTGAGCTGTGTGCTAGCTCATCAGATAAACCTAATGCGCGAAGAACATATGAAGGCTCTAAAGTAGCAGAAGTACAAGCAGAACCACTTGATACAGCAGCGTCTTTAAGCGACATCATTAAAGATTCACCTTCAACAAAGTTGAAGCTGACATTTAAATAGTTAGCAACGTTTTGAGTTGGGTGGCCATTTAAGAACACTTGTTCAAGGTCTTGTAAACCGTTCCAAAGTTTGTCACGAAGTTTACGAATACGTTCTTGTTCTGCATGCATTGTTTTGCCTGCAAGTTCAAAAGCTTCACCCATACCAACAATTTGGTGAGTCGCTAAAGTACCAGAACGCATACCACGTTCATGTCCACCGCCATGAATTTGTGCTTTTAGACGAACACGTGGGCTACGACGTACATATAATGCGCCGATACCTTTTGGACCATAAATTTTATGAGCAGAGAAACTCATTAGGTCAATTTTCATTGTAGATAAGTCGATATCGACTTTACCAGCTGCTTGTGCTGCATCTACATGGAAAAACGTTTTATTTGCACGTGTTAATTCACCGATCGCTGCTACATCTGTAACTGTACCAATTTCATTGTTTACCATCATAAGAGAAACAAGAATAGTATCTGGGCGAAGGGCAGCCTTAACCATTTCAGGAGTAATTAAACCTGTTTGTGGTTCTGGCTCTAAATAAGTGATTTCAAAACCTTGTTCTTCCAATTCACGGCAAGGATCTAGAACAGCTTTATGTTCAATTTTACTTGTAATGATATGTTTGCCTTTAGATGCATAGAATTGAGCAACACCTTTAAGAGCAAGGTTGTCTGATTCAGTTGCACCAGAAGTCCAAACGATTTCACGTGGGTCAGCTTTAATTAAGTTTGCGACTTGCTCACGTGCATATTCAACTTTTTCTTCTGCCTGCCAGCCATAAGCGTGGGAACGAGATGCAGCATTACCAAAGGTACCGTCGAAAGTTAAACACTCCATCATACGTTCTGCAACTTGCGGATCTACTGGAGTGGTTGCTGCGTAATCAAGATAAATTGGACGTTTCATATCAAATACCTGTACCCGATAAAAGAGCTGAATCTGTGCCAGTTACATTTTGGCGTAATGCAACAGTTTGAACGTTGTCTCGGCTAATGAGGTTGGCAAGAGTGATTTTAGCTAAATAGTCGGCAATATGATGAGAGAGTTCTTGCCATAAATCGTGAGTAAGACACATTGCACCATTTTGGCAGTTG
This sequence comes from Acinetobacter sp. BD54, assembly GCF_044778325.1. Lineage (NCBI taxonomy): Bacteria > Pseudomonadati > Pseudomonadota > Gammaproteobacteria > Moraxellales > Moraxellaceae > Acinetobacter > Acinetobacter sp. BD54. Next base: position 36,912 of record NZ_JANJEP010000006.1, read on the forward strand.
CCTTTATGGTCACAACGCGTTGCATCAACGGTTTCATTTACGGCTTCAATGATTTCTAACACAGTAATTTCATCAGCGTTTCGAGCCAAATGGTAACCACCATTTGCACCGCGAACACTAGAAACTAACCCATGACGCTTAAGTTTTGCGAACAACTGCTCTAAATAAGCAACTGAAATAGATTGACGTGCGGCAATTTCGGCGAGCGTGATCGTTTGTTCAGTTGGCTGCAAAGCTAAATCAAGTAGAGCAGTCACTGCGTAGCGACCGCGAGTTGTAAGGCGCATGATTCGATACACATGTTAAGACTAGATAATAGGATTTTATGAATCCCGACTAAAATAGTCAAGTTTTTTTATTTTTAATTCAAGTGCAGGATCAAATTAGAAAAAATAAGTTAAGCTACCCACAAATTATATATGAAATAAACAATAAATATTAGGCTAATTATACCAAAGCACAAGTTAATGTTCCGTTGGCGCTGTTGTAAACGTGCAATTCGGTTTTGATACTGTTTAATTTCGACATGCAACGAATTTATTTCTGAGCGTTGTTGGTCGATTTTTTCAAGTAATGGAGCAATTTTTTTGCGAGAGGCTAGGGCTTCGGCTTCATCATCTGGTGCGTTGAACCACTGTTTCCAGTCTGCTAGAAGCTTAGGTAAAGTGAGATGCGAAATTAAATCGATAAGTTCTTTTTTAGTCTCTGCATCCCCATCAATTCGCATGTTATTCAGGCTACGTTGATTTGAAAAAACAAAAATTTTGATAAGGTCAACGAGAGTACTATTAATTTCTAAATCAATCCGACGGTCATATGAGTGAATATCAAATAGCAATCCTTTTTCCGTAAACTGCACATAGAAATCGAAAAATGGCAAATAGCTATTAATACGGATTGTTATTTTATTGGCGATAAACTTTTTCGCTTGCAAGCGAAGAACACCATCGTGGGTGAGAATAAATGAGAAAAAAGTTTCTAAAATAATTAGAACAATATTCAGCAACAGACGTGGATGTTTTTGTCTTTGTTGCGTTTCACTCATAAAAGTATATCCTTAAATATTAGAGATTAATTGAGAGAATGAGACATCCTATCTCAAACTTAACACAATGTCCTGTTAAATATATTTACATGACATGATTGTTTTGTAGAACAGTTTCATAAATGTATCAAGTCTTGACTTTGTTATTATAAGAATATTTTGTGGTTAAATAACACTTCGTCTCTCTCATCCGATCAGGAGCTTAGATCAATGGATAATGCAAACATAGAAACACAAGCAGAAGAGCAAGGAGAAAAAAATAAATCAAAATCAAAAAGTTCTAGAAAATCTGCATTAGATTTTAGAAAGTATACTAAACAAATCTGGTTGGCAGGTTTGGGTGCTTTTTCACGTGCCGAAGAAGAAGGGAACAAACTATTTGACTCATTAGTCAAAGTAGGGGAAGAGTTAGAATCCAAAACAGGTGATTTAGCAGATACAACTGTTGGTAAAGTAACCGAAAAAGCAAAAGAGTCGGTTTCTGATACAAAAGACAAGGTCGAGAAAATTTTAGATACGAGTGTAAACCACTCTTTAAATAGAATTGGCTTGGTCACTCCGAAGGATTTACAGCACATTGAACAACTCCTAGTTCAACTGCATATAAAGGTAGATGCTTTAATTGAAGAAAATCAGAAATTGAAGGCAAAATTGAATGAAAAGTAAAAAAATGTAGGGATTTAGCAAATATATAACAGTTTTTTAGCATTTATTTTTGCTAAAAGCTCTGCTCTAGTATTGCGTTTTCCCCCAAAGCATTGCTATAAAGGCGTCATGGCCTTTTAAACTATAGCCTTGGACCTTAAACAAACGATATTAAGAGGATGTTTTATTCATGAATAAATCAGAATTAATCGATGCAATTGCTGAAAAAGGGGGAGTATCTAAGACTGATGCAGGCAAGGCACTCGATGCGACAATTGCGTCAATTACTGAAGCACTTAAAAAAGGTGACACAGTAACTTTAGTTGGTTTTGGTACTTTCAGTGTTAAAGAACGTGCTGCACGTACTGGTCGTAACCCTAAAACTGGTGAAGAGCTTCAAATTAAAGCAACAAAAGTACCTAGCTTTAAAGCTGGTAAAGGTCTTAAAGATTCAGTTGCTTAATCTTTTAAGATGATTAAACGCGCCAATATAGGCGCGTTTTTTATTAAAAATCTGAATTGACCAATATTGCTCATTCATTCATTGTGGTTTTTCAGTTAAAATTCTCCTCGAAATAAAATATTGGAATACTTATGGAATCGTTTCGTACAGTCATTAAGGGTTGGCTCGGCAAAGTCCTTTTAGTTTTGTTTTTGACCCCTTTAGCGCTTGTAGGTATTGAAGGATATTTTAATAGGGGAAACAAGGCAGATGTCGCAAAAACTGTAAATGGACAGGACATATCAAAAAAAGACCTTGAAACTTTAACGCAAAGGTATAAAGAACAATATTTAGCTGCTGTAAAGGGTGATGAAAGTTTACTTAATTTACCGGTAATTCAAGCCAAAGCTCTTGATATATTGGTATCCCGTAATTTGCTCATTCAACAAGCTGAAAAATTAGGTATTTCTTTAAGCGATGCTCAAATCGAGCAAATGTTAGCTCAGCAGCCAAGTTTGCAAGAAAATGGCCAGTTTTCACAAAAATTATATGAAAATTATTTGCGTTCGATTGGTATGACAAGCGAAGGTTTAATTGCTAGCTTACGTCAAGATCACGCTTTAAAAATGTTGACTTCAACTTTTGCAGATTATTCTTTAGTGAGTAAAGTTGATTTAATGCAAATTGCGAATTTGCAAACTGAACAGCGTACATTGCATTTGGCTAGTATTAAGTTAGACCCTTATAAAGCTGGTTTAACTGCATCGAACCAAGAGGCTACTGATTACTACAACAAACATCAGAATGAGTTTAAACAGCCTGCTTCTGTTGATGTAGATTATGTTGTTTTATCTCCGTCTTTAATGGCTAAGCCAGCTCCAGCCACAGATGCCGAGCTTAAACAAGCTTATGCAAAGTTCGTAGAAACTCAGCAAAAAGATGCTAAACGCATAGTGAAACATATCCTTATTACGACAGACGCTCGTGATGATGCGGCAGCTCAAAAACTTGCTAAAGATGTATATGCAAAAATTCAGGGTGGACTTTCATTTGCTCAAGCAGCAGCTCAGTTCTCTGAAGATCCAACTTCTAAAACGAAAGGTGGATTAGTTGAAGCATATGCACCTGGTGTTTTCTCTGATGCATTTGATAAAACTGTTTTAAGCTTGAAAAATGGTCAAATTTCTCAGCCAGTAAAAACACAATATGGCTATCATATTATTGAAGCGGAGGCTCAGGCGAACCAAATTCCTTCATTTGAAGCTGAGAAACCACGTTTAATTGCAGAAGTTGAAAAGAATAAAGTTGCATCTGTTTATTCAGATACCGTAAATAGCTTGAATGAAACGATTGTTGGTAATGATTCTTTAGACGCTGTTGTACAGCAGGTTAAAGGTACAAAAATCGAATCATTAAATGGTGTAACTTTAGCCACTCAAAATCCATATTTAAGTGATCCTAACGTAAAAATTAAATTGTTTAATGATGATGTGAAAAATGGCGATCGTAATGCTTCATCTAATATTCAATTAGCGAACGGAGATACTGTTTGGGTTAAAGTACGTGACTATCATGCGGCTGGTGTTAAACCACTTGCCCAAGCAATGAATGAAGTAAAAGCTAAAGTAATTGATGAGAAAGCACGTAAAGCAGCTCAAGCGAAAATCGCTACAATGCTGACAGAATTCAAAACTCAGTCAGCTGAACAAGTTGTCGCGAAAAATAAAGTTGCTTTTGAATCAGCGGGTGTATTTACTCGTTCACAAGGTTTAAAACGTGCAATTGAGCGTGCAGCATTTAGTGTTCCTGCGCCAAAACCAGGTATGTGGTCTGTAACTACCGCGAACTTACCAAATGAGTTAGTGGTTGTGGCTGTTTCTAATGTAAATTCAGCTGCTGTTAACGCTATGCCTGCTGATCAGTTGCAACAATTAAAACAGCTTTACCGCCAATCTCGTGGTCAACAGATACTTGAAGATTACAGCGAATACTTAAAGTCACACGCTAAAATCAAATAAAATTTATGTAATAAAAAAAGCGCTTCGGCGCTTTTTTTATTATTCATCGAGATTAGTACCAATATAATTTTGTCTATATTGTTTAGGTGATAAATCAAATACTCTTTTAAATGCCTGACTAAATGCGGTTTCGGAAGAATAGCCCACTTTATTTGAAATTTGTTGTATTGATAAATTACTTGTGCGTAGATATTGGCTAGCTAAGCGGAAGCGATAATGCTGTAAATAAGTAAGAGGTGGTTCACCAATAATACTATTAAAAAGATTGGCAAACTTAGATCGTGACATGCAGCATTGTTCAGCTAATGATTCAACAGTCCAGCTTATTTCAGGTTGACTATGAATTGCGGATAAAGCATTACTTAATTCAGGATGTGTGAGGGCACCTAACCAATTTTGTTGATCTGACATTTGTTGAATATGATCACGAATACATTCTATTAAAAGAATACTGACTAAGTGATCAATAATTTTGTCATGGCCTGGTTGGATTTTTTGTGTTTCGACCGCTAAAAAGTAGAGACCTATTTGCAACCATTCAGGAGGAGTGGCCTGGTTCTCATGTTGAATATGCATAATAGAGGGTAATGCATTAATAAGTGGCCCTGCCATATAAGTATCGACTTGACAGCGCAAGCAGAGTAATAGGGTATTTTCAGATGTTGATGAGCCTAACTCAATTGGATCGTGGCGATGTCCATTAAATAATGGAGTAATATCGACTGGATCTACAAGTTTACTTGCAGTAGCTTTTGAGTCTGTAGCATGATGCGCTTTTCCAGAAGGAATTAAAATAATATCTCCAGCTCTTGCTGTTATTTTCTCTGACACATTTAATTGGATATATACAGAACCCGTTAAAACGATATAAGCCAGTAAAGCAGATTGATCTTGTGTTTTAAAAGCCCATTCACCTTGTGCTTTTATATAAATATATTCAGACTTATTTAAGTGGATATCATCAAAAAATTTACTTAGTGCATCCATGTTTACGTGATCAATCATTATTTTAATAAAATTATAGTGAGCTATAAGAATAGATCAACATGTGTTTTTAGGACAAAAAAGTGGAAGAAAATGCCAAAGACTTTGAAATAGGTTTTTTGGACGGTTACAACTGTTAAGAAAATAGTATTTCTTTAACTATATAGATATATAGAAAAAGGAAATATGACTATGAATGCCCCAGTAAATGTTCAGCAAGAACTTATGCCAGTGCCAGCGTCTATGCGTGAGATAGATCGTAAGCGCTATTTATGGATGATTAGTCCGGCTCTACCTGTAATTGGTTTAGGTATTTTAGCTGGATACCATTTTGGTCCACGCCCATTAAAGAAAGTATTTGCTTTAGGTGGCCCACTTTTATTACACGTTGTGATTCCTGCAATTGATACAATTATTGGTAAAGATGCGCGTAATCCAACCGATGAAGAAATTAAACTTCTTGAGAAAGATCCATATTATTCGCGTTTGGTAAAAAGTTTTATTCCATTACAGTATGCGGCAAATATTTATGCATGTTATTTAACAAGCCGTAAAGATACTTCATTTATTGACAAAATTTTGCTTGGTATTTCCATGGGTGCCTTTAATGGTATTGCGATTAATACAGCCCATGAATTAAGTCATAAACATGATCGTATAGACCATATTTTATCCCATCTTGCTTTAGTGCCTACAGGTTACAACCATTTCCGTATTGAGCATCCATATGGCCATCATAAGCGTGCAGCTACTCCTGAAGATCCAGCATCTTCACGTATGGGTGAAACATTCTATGAATTTTGGCCACGTACTGTTATCGGTTCTTTTAAATCAGCAATTGAAATTGAGAAAAATCGTTTAAAACGTAAAGGTAAAGAGTTTTGGTCACTCGATAACGAATTGCTGCAAGGCTGGGGTATGAGTGCTGCTTTCCATGCTTCTATGGTAGGAATTTTTGGTAAAGGTACGATTCCTTATTTAGCAACACAAGCATTTTACGGGATTAGTCTATTCGAAATTATTAACTATATTGAACATTATGGCTTATTGCGTCAGAAAAAAGAAAATGGTCAATATGAACGTACAATGCCAGAGCATAGCTGGAATAATAACAATGTAGTGACCAACTTATTCTTATATCAGTTACAGCGTCACTCAGATCATCATGCTTATCCAACTCGTCCATTCCAAACGTTACGTCATTTTGATGAAGCACCAGAGTTGCCAAGTGGCTATGCAAGTATGCTGCTACCAGCCATGATTCCTTCATGGTGGTTTAAAATGATGGATAAGCGTGTATTTGATCACTACAAAGGGGATTTAAATAAAGCAAATATTTCACCAAAACGTCGTGCAAAAATCTTCAAAAAATTTGGTGTAGTCGATAAGTCCTTAGAAGCTACACAGGCTGAATAATTAAAAAATATATTCCTGAAATACCGAACCCTCTAATCATGTGATTAGAGGGTTTTATTTTTGCCGATAAATCATAGTGCTAAAAAGCAAGGAAGTTAAAAAACTCCCTTGCAATATTTCTATTTTAGTTCACTTGAAGATTTTCCAAGCTCACGTCGAGCAATAATAAGTTGCTGGATTTGTTGAGTACCTTCAAAAATATCAAGAATTTTTGAATCACGTGCCCACTTCTCAAGTAGTTCATCTTCGTTATAGCCAACACTTGCTGCTAACTCGACACACTTCAAAGTGATTTCATTGCCTACACGACCTGCTTTTGCTTTAGCGATGGAAGCTTCTTTTGAGTTTGGTTTCTTGTTGTCGGCCATCCAGGTGGCTTTCAGCATAAGTAACCGTGCAGCTTCCCATTCGGCTTCCATTCGGTAAATTTGTGCAGCAAGGTTGGATGTTTGCAAATATGGAGTCGAGTAATTGGGGTCTAACTGGTCATTAAAAATTTCTTTAATACGCTCTAAAGAAGCCTTGGCACAGCCAATTGCCATTGCTGCGACTAATGGACGTGTATTATCAAAGGTTTCCATTACACCGGCAAAACCTTTTGCAACATCAATTTCAGGGTTACCGAGCAAGTTTTCAGCTGGAACCCGACAGTCAGTAAAACTAATAACGGCTGTATCAGAAGCTTTAATTCCTAACTTATGTTCAAGTCGTTCAACCTTCATTCCGGGTGTACCCTTAGGCACTACGAATGACTTGATTGCTGCTCGTCCAAGTTTTCGGTCAAGTGTAGCCCATACAACCACGGAGTCCGCACGTTCACCAGAAGTTACGAAAATCTTTTCACCATTTAAAATATAGTCATTGCCATCTTTAGTTGCCGTAGTACGGATCGCAGCAGAATCAGAACCGCAACCTGGCTCGGTAATGGCCATAGCTGCCCAAGTACCTTTAAAACGTTCTAGTTGCTCATCATTTGCGACCGCGGCAATTGCAGAGTTTCCTAAACCTTGACGTGGCATGCTCAGTAATAGTCCAGTATCGCCATAACACATTTCAATGATGCCTAACGCTGTTGACATGTTGGTTCCATTACGGACTCCTTCATTATCAGATTCACCACGTTTTCCTGCACCAGCAGCACCTGCATTAATTCCTTCACCACCTTCATTCATGCCATCAATGAGTGAAGCAAGCATATCCAGCTCTTTCGGATAAGCATGTTCTGCTTTATCGTATTTACGGGAAATAGGGCGTAATACATTGACCGCAACATCATGTGCCTGATCAATCATCATTTTGAATTTTTTTGGATTTTGTAAATTCATGAAAATATCCTCTGATTGATCTTAAGCATGTAGGCCAGAATGTAAAATTGCGGTTGCACGTAAATCACGATACCAACGTTCAACAGGGTGTTCTTTTGTAAACCCATGACCACCTAAAATTTGTACGCCATCTGTTCCTATTTTCATGGATTTTTCTGCGCAAAGAATGCGAGCTAAATATGCTTCACGATGGAACGGTTTACCTGCTTCGGCAAGACTTACCGCATTTAGAATCAGCATACGCATAGCATCAATTTCAATTGCCATGTCTGCAATCATGAATGCGACACTTTGACGATGTGAAATTGGTTCTCCGAAAGCAGTTCGCTCATTGGCATATTTAATACAGTAGGCTTTTACTGCTTCACAGGTTCCTACAGCCATTGCACACCACATTAAGTTGCCTAAATCTAAAAAGGCGATGTAATCAAAATCTGTTGTACCTAGTCGTAGAGCGGGGGTATGGCTGAATTTTAAAGTAGCTGTCTCTGTTGCTTTGAGACCCATTGCTGGAGTGTTCTTAATGGAAATAGTGTCACCCACTTGCACTACAAATACATCTGGTTTGCCATTAAAGTCAGCACTCACTAAGAACACATCAGCCAAATCTCCTAAAATGACTAAGGTTTTTTCACCATCTATAAAATATTGATCATTTTCAAGAGAGGCTTTTGTTTTTAAAACATAAGGGTTAAATGCTGGAGTAGCTTCTTGTACAGCGAAAGTGGCGGTAATGTCTGAGTCTTCTGCAAAGCAAGGTAAATACATTGACTGAACTTCAGTAGAACCCCAACGTGTAATGGCATTAATAACACTAAACGTACTTAAGAGCCCTGCTGTAAGACTAAAATCACCTTCAGCTAGTTTTTCAGCAATCAATAAGTTACTTACAATATTTTGTTCAGCGGCGACACCACCTAGTGCTTCTGGAAGAGCGTAATAGTTTAATCCTAAATCTTCTACATATTGCCAAAGGCTTTCTGGAAATTGAGCTGTCTGATCAGCATCATGAGCTAATCCCAATAAAACTTCTTGAGCAAATTGAGACATTGCCTCTGAAGTCATTTGTTGTTCTTCAGTTAGGCTTAAATCAAATAGGTTTTTCTTCTGTTGAGGCAGGCGTTGTTGGGGAATTTGCTTAGGTTTAAATGCTTTCTGAGTCTGACTTAATGCTCTAAAACCAGCTTTTGAACCTTGGTAAAGAGACCTTTCAAGAAATTTACGTAGTTTGAGTTGATCAAGTACATCGCTTCCAGCTAGTTTTGTGATCAGCGATAAACCCAACCCTTGGGCTTTATTGATCATATTTGTCATGATTATGGTGTCCTAACACATTGTTATTGTTTTATGCTGACACGCTGTATAAGAAAAAACTATGTCGTTGCTGACATTCAAAAAATGAGTAGATAAATGGTAAAAGCAAAATAGGTTTTGGTTTATGTTTCTGATTTCAAAAAATAAAATAAATTTTTAAAAAGAACTATTTTGATTGGATTGACTAGAATGACACGGAATCATTCTAGTCTTAATAATATTAAGTAAAGTTACGAATCATACGTCGTACATTTGTTTTGGCATCAATGACAGTCATAAATGTATATGCGCCAATAAACTTACGGCTAATAAACATAAATTCTTTTGGAGGAACCGAGAAATATCGAGACGCCATTGATTTGCTTGCTTGCTGCATAACACGACTATGTAACTGGCTCTTTTTCCAGTCATAACGTTCATGTTCATCCATCAGGCCAGCTGGCATATCTGGATTATTTGCAGGCGTACTGAATGCTTCTGTCGCAAGTAAAAACACATCGGCCATGCCGGGTTTAATACTTTCAGGCATTGCATCGAAAAACTCATATCCAGTCATTGCTTGGACCATCGCATGTTTATCATGCTGATAACCCGCTTGTATAAGATTACGCGCAACTGAGAGTAAATGTTCATCGAACTGACGGATCGCACCAAAGTCTAATAGTACAATTTTATCCTGAATATCTTGGCCATTACCTAAACGAACAAGGTAGTTACCAAAGTTAGGGTCAGTTTGCATTTCACCCCATTCAAAAATCTCACGAACTGCAATCTCTAGTGAAGCTTCACCGAGTTGATTGCGACGTTCTTGAGGAAGGGAAAGCATGACTGGACTATTGATAGGCACGCCACGTTCAAAGGTCATACATAAGACTTGATCGGTACAGTATTTATCTACAATTGTAGGGACGATATAGCGCTCATCATCTTTTAAACGCTCAGCAAAGCGACGTGTTGTGGCTGCCTCTACGTGATAATTGACTTCACGATGCATCATTTCACGTACTTCATCGAACCACTGATCAAACTCACGAGTTTGAGGAACCATACGTGTAAGCTTAAGCATGTTTTTAAACAGGCTCATATCGGAGTCAATTGCATTCGCAACACCAGGGTATTGAATTTTTAAAACTAACTCTAAACCGTCTGACTTACGTGTTGCGCGATGAACTTGTGCCAGAGAAGCCGTACCAATAGGCTCATGGTCAATTGTTAGATCATTTAACTTAGAACCTAGTTGTTCTTGTAAATGAGGTTTAATTGCTGGCCAGTCTAAAGCAACAGTTTGGTTATTTAAGGTATTTAAAGCTTGAGTAATTTCTTCTGGTAAAAAATGTTCACCATAAAGCGCCATCATTTGGCCAATCTTGACAATAGAACCTTTTAGTTTGCCAATTTCAGAAACAAGATAATTAGCTTGCTCGCTCATTGCCTTTTTACGCTTCTTCTCTTTTTCTTCTTCACTAGAAAAGAGGGAAGAGGCACTTGCAGTAGCCCAACGTGTTCCTGCCAGTAAAGAAGCTTTCGCGATTGATAAGCGTCGATCCATGGAAGAAGTTTTTAAACTCTTAAGCTTATCGTTCTGATTTGACATGAAAATAGAATCCTATGCGCATCATGCAGCCAAACGCTGGTGATCTAAAATTGTAACGAATATTACATGTTTTGAACGTATTAAAATAGTTCCCTCAGACTGAATGGTGAGTTGAAAGTCTCATTTTAGATTTTAATTTTCTAAAAATAGCCTAAGCGTTAGAGAGAAAATTAAAATATCCACCACTCAGAAAAATAAACCACTATAAAACGTCGTATCAGATGCTAACCGTAAAATTACATTTTAAACTGAATTTTCAATTCAGCCTTTTGCATTAAATGCATACGATTAGCTTGAATATGTTGAATAACCATTTGCTTGACGGAATCATGCATAAAACCAAGCGCATAAGCCTTTACAATAACGATGCTAGGCAGTGTATAGAAAAAGTACTTAACATCATCAAAAGTCGCATTATTAAAAATGCCTTGTTCGATTAAGGTCTGCTGTAAAAATTGCTTTTCATTTAATACATGATCTGAAGACTCATCCCAAAAACGGTGACGCATTGCCATCAGATTATTGTGTTTGTAACTCATAAATTCGCCAGTTCAGACTTTAAATCTCAACTAAATATATTGGAGTCATCTACTCAATATCAAGTTTAGATTGTTTTTTGTTCGGTGTAGGTTTGATTTTTCATGTAAATGATGTAAATAGCCTAAGCAAATTTTAAACTTTTCTTAAAATAAATATAATCAATATCATTTCATTAAAATTTAAACTCCTATGACTCCTGCATGTAGATTGTTAAAAAGTAACAAAATCGAATTTTCTATCCATGAATATGAACATGACGCAAATGCTAAAAGTTTTGGCTTAGAAGCTGCGGAAAAATTAAACCTTAATGTAAATGAGGTGTTTAAAACACTTCTGGTTACCGATGAGAAAAATTATTTTGTTGCGGTTATACCAGTTAACCATCAACTCAATTTAAAAAAAGTAGCTACGGCAGTGGGGTGTAAAAAATTACAGATGGCAAATCCTAAAGATGCCGAACGGTTAACAGGGTACTTAGTGGGTGGAATTAGTCCTTTAGGCCAAAAGAAACGTTTGAAGACAGTAATTGATGCCTCTGCACAAGAGCTCAGCAAAATTTATGTAAGTGGCGGTAAGAGAGGGTTAGATATTGGTGTAAATCCTAAAGATTTAGCACAAATATTAACGGCGCAATTTGTAGATGTACTTGATTAAATTTATGAAAAGGTGGCTACTTATTAATTTAAGCAGGAGTGGGTTGGCTCAAATCGGGTTTTATAATGAAAACCTATTGTAAATGAGAAGATTATCATTTAATACTATTGTTAAATTTAGTGAAGAAATTTACATTAAGTAATCACTCTTAGAATAAACATATTTAATTTCAAAAAGTTATTAAAAAAACAAAAATTATTCAGCATGTTGAATAATGAAATGATAATAATTATCATTAATACTATTCTTAGCCTTACATTGGCTGAGTAGAAAAATCATAAACTAAATATGATTAAGCAGTTGTTTTTAACAAATTGTTAAAAAGAAATTTTTTTAAAACAAAAGCTTAAGATTCTGAATAGGATGTAGTCAGATGCAAGAACTTGCCAACCGATTGGCGATACAAAATTTCGTCAACGCTTATATGCAAGAGACTGGCAAAGGATATTTACTTTCTTTTGACCAACAAAGTTCAACTCAACAAGCGTTTAGCTCTGGTTTGACGCTGTTAACTCTTCCTCTTCCTTCTATACAAGCAGAATGTTCTGTACCTTTATCTTATGTAAGTCGTGTAGGACGCCATCGTCTCGCTGCTTTACCGAAAATGTGTATTGATGGTCAATGGCAAAAAATCAGTGCAGGAACCATTGTTAGTCTTTTACTTGAAGAGTTGGTTATTGAATCTCAATTCAAATTAGATGCTGCTTCATTGTTAGAGAAATGGATACAAAGCCGGGACGCGCTACTACAATTCTTAAAACAACGCCACAATGATTTCGATGATTTAGTAAAGGCTGGACAGAATTTTATTGAAAGCGAACAGGTATTAATTTTGGGTCATAGTATGCACCCAGCGCCTAAAAGCCGGAATGGTTTTGTTCATGAAGATTGGTTGAAGTTTTCACCTGAACATGCTGGAAAAACTCAGTTACATTATTGGCTTGTTCATCAGAATTATATTGCTGAAGGTTGTGCAACTGAGCAGCCAATTTCAGATCAAGTTAAAGACGCAATCCGTTGGTATTTGTCCGAAAGCGATTTAAACCTGTTAAAGACTCATGTTGAATTTAAATTATTGCCACTACATCCTTGGCAAGCTCGTTATTTACAAGGTAAACCTTGGTTTGAGCAATTAAAACAAACAGGACAGTTAGTTGATATCGGTTTACGTGGATGGCAATTTTCACCGACTACATCAATTCGGACCTTAGCAAGTTTTAACGCCCCTTGGATGGTTAAAACTTCACTATCAGTCATGATCACTAATTCAATTCGAGTGAATTTGGCAAAAGAGTGTCATCGTGGCGAAATTTCTTATCGTTTATGGCACAGTGATTTAGGTAAAAAAATATTAAAACAATGCCCAACATTGAAAGCAGTTAATGATCCAGCCTGGATAGCCCTGCAAATAGACGGCGAGATTATTAATGAGACAATTTGTATTTTCCGTGATCAACCATTTGCAGTACAGCAACAAGTCACTTGTATTGCATCTTTATGTCAAGACCATCCAAATAAAGAGTTAAATCGTTTTAATGCTTTATTTGACCAAATTGCTCAGAAAAATCAACAAACGAATTTTAAAGAAATTGCTTTGGATTGGTTTGATCATTTCTTGAAGATTGGCTTGGCTCCGTTAATGTATGTTTATCATAAATACGGTATGGCTTTTGAATCGCATCAACAAAATGTATTACTTGAGCTAGAAGATGGTTTACCGAAAAATCTCTGGTTACGTGACAACCAAGGCTTTTATTATATTGAAGAGTTTGCAACTGAAATTGTAGAAGCATTACCAGATTTACTAGAAAAAGCTCATGCGGTTGGTCCTAAAGATTTTGTGGATGAACGCTTTAGTTATTATTTCTTTGGCAACACTTTATTTGGTTTGATTAATGCAATTGGAGCAACTGGCTATATCTCTGAAGATGAACTGTTAATCCATTTGCAACAAAATTTACTTCAATTATTAGAGCAATATCCAGATAGTACATTATTACAGGGTTTATTGTTTAACGATTCTTTACCGTATAAAGGCAATTTACTTACACGTTTACATGAATTAGATGAGCTTATTGCTCCATTAGAACATCAGTCCGTGTATGTGCAGCTACCAAATCCACTGTACGTTGAACAGAAGGATGTGAGCTATGCTTGATTTTATTGGAATTGGGCTAGGGCCGTTTAATTTAAGTCTGGCTAGTCTGTTACATGATAAAAGCGAGCTGCAATATCGCTTTTTTGATCAGCGTGAGAAATTTGACTGGCATGCTGGTATGCAATTGCCCAATGCGATGTTACAAGTTCCTTTTATGGCTGATTTGGTTAGTATGGTTGAGCCAACCAGCCCTTTTAGTTTTTTAAACTATTTAAAACACCATCAACGTTTATATAAATTCTATTTTAGAGAAAATTTGTATATACCGCGTCAGGAATATAACCATTATTGTCAATGGGTTGTAGAACAACTTAACCATATTGAGTTTAGTAGCCGTGTGCTGGACATTAAACCGATTATAGGTGGATTTGATGTAGAGGTAGTGTGTAATGGGCACCACCAACATTATCGTACTCGACAATTGGTATTGGGAGTGGGTACAACTCCACATTTACCAGAAAGCCTACAACAGATTTACTCAAAATCAGGAACCTGCCTGCATTCATCAGAATATTTACAGTACAGCTCCCAGAAGTTATCAGGAAATGTAGTTTTAATTGGTTCTGGACAGTCCGCAGCAGAGATTTTTTTAGATCTATTTGATCGTCAGTATATGAATGGTCGAACTACACCAGACTTTCATCTTTATTGGTTAACCCGTTCTGCTGGTTTCTTTCCAATGGAAAATACACCATTCGGTTTAGAACATTTTAGTCCGGATTACATGCATTACTTTTACCATTTACCATCAGGTTTAAAGGCAGAGTTACCAGCGCAACAAGCAAATTTATATAAAGGTATTAGCAGTAAAACGATACGTGATATTTATGAGCGTTTATATCATCGTAGTATCGGTGGAATGCCTACAGATGTTACGTTGGCTGGACATCATCAACTGCAATATGCAGAGCTCTTAGAAAACCAGAAAACAAAGTTGTGTTTTGAACACCGTCAGCAAAATAAGAATTATATTCTGGAGGCTGATTGTGTTATTGCAGCTACGGGTTATCGTTATCCAAACCCTAAGTTTCTACAAAATTTACAATCTTTGATCATACGAGATCAGGCCGACCATTGGCAGGTGGCTTCAAACTTTAAAGTCAATTATCAAGGTGAGGGATCTATATTTATTCAAAATATGGAAGTTTATCACCACGGCGTAGGTACGCCTGATTTAGGCTTAGGAGCATATAGGGCAGCCACAATTGCAAATCAATTGGTTGGTGAAGAGTTATTCAAACTTGATCATTCTCAGTCGTTCCAACAATTTGGAGTGAATGCATCAGCGCAAGAAGAAGTTTCTATTCGCAATATTGCAGCCTCAAAAATAACCGAGTTTTCAAGACCCTTAAATAAATCAGGGCCAATGCGTCATTCTGCTTTGGGAGCGTATGCACGAAGTAAATTATCTGAGCATATTGAATAAGCTGAACAGAGGATATGTGTATGGAACGTTCTTCTGTGTCCGCGGCTCAACCTCATGAGCAAAGTTTACAACGCTACGTACTTCTGACGGTTATGCTTGGTACAGGTACGGTTAGTTTAAATAACAGTAGTTTCAACCCTGCAATACCTCATTTAATGTCCTATTTTCAGGTAGGTGAGGTATGGGCAAGTTGGGTCGTTGTTGCCTTTTTATTAGCAATGAGTATCAGTTTGCCTTTAGCTGGGTTCCTAAGCCAGCGTTTTGGTAAGCGGTCAATTTATTTAATTGCCTTATTGGGGTTTGCTTTGGCTTCTACAGCAGGTGGTTTATTTAATCAGTTTGAATCGGTGTTGATTGCTAGAGCTCTGCAAGGCTTTTGTAGCGGATTAATGATTCCATTATCTCTTGGACTAATTTTTTCAGTTACGCCAAGTGAACAACGGGGAAGTACAACAGGATTATGGGGTGCCATGATCATGCTAACCTTAGCAGTTGGGCCTATGCTCGGAGCACTGGTTTTGGTATGGCTTAATTGGAAGGCCTTATTTTTTATCAATTTACCTGTTGCTTGTCTGGCATTAATTTTAGGCTATGTTTTTCTACCTAAAGAGCAAGGGGACAATAAGCAAGAGTTTGACTGGGCAGGATTCTTTTTTCTCGGTTCAAGCATAGTTTTATTACTTGGGACACTGAGCCAAATCCATCAAATTCAGGACTTATTTCAACCTCTATATGGTGCGCTTTTAGTTCTAAGTGTGCTGCTTTTTATAAGATTTATTTTTTTACAAAAGAATAAGTCGATGCCATTAATCGAGCCAGCTTTGTTTGCTACGAAGGGTTTCCGCTACAGCTTAGTCATTTGTGTGGCACAAACAGTAGGCTTATTTATTGGCATGTTGCTCATTCCACTATGGATACAGCACCTTCTAAAGTTAAGCCCGCTTTGGACTGGTTTTGCGCTAATGAGCAGTGCAGTAGTTACCGGTATTTGTAGTCAACCTGCAGGAAAATATCTAGATCGTTACGGTGCTGCAAAAATCATGTCTCTTGGACTAATGATTACTGTGGCTTCTTTTCTTTTGCTTGCTTGGGCACCTGTACAAAATGTCTGGTTCATTGTGTTTTGTATGATATTACATGGCTTAGGAATGGGACTTTCTTATATGCCATCGACTACGGCAGGTTTGAACAGCTTACGCCAGCAGCAACAGCATCTAGTTACTCAAGCGGCCTCTCTAAATAATTTATTCCGACGTATTTTTGCTGCAGTGGCAGTCGTTATTGCCGCGTTATATCTTCAGCTAAGACAACAATCATTGCCGTTAAATACTCAAGCAATATTTACATCATTTCACACTATGCAGGAAATCTTTGTGTGTTGTGCAATTCTTATACTTTGCACTTTGCCTTTCGCATGGCGTTTTCCTGAACAGTACAGAATCGACCAATTAAAGAAATAGGATTAATAAAAATGGGACAATTACATCCAGTTTTATCAAATACACATGTGATTCAAAATGCTTTACAGGCTTGGCAACATCCAAATTCGGATCAGGCAAAATATGTTGAGCAACGTGTTATTAAGCAATTACTTCAAGCTTTAATTTTTGAAGATATTATTCATTCAGAATATGATGGAAAAAATTTTATTATAGAAATACAAAATAGTCAGCGCCAAACCATTCGTTATGTCGCTGCAGGGCAAAGACAATATAGTTACAAGCTGGTACGTCTCGCCCGCAATCAGGATGTATTTCGTCAAGATGAAAACGGTCATTATCAGATTGCTACTTTAAATTTAGTTATTGATGAAATTCTTAGAACCATAACCGATGCAGCAAAAGTTGAAGATTTTATTTTTGAATTAAAACGAACATTTATTCATGATTTACAGTCTCAAGCATGTTTTGATCACTATGCTTTGCCAGCAATTCAATATCCATATGATATTTTAGAATCATATTTAATGGATGGTCATCCATATCATCCGTGTTACAAGTCACGTGTAGGTTTTAGTTTACAAGACAATGTACGCTATGGGGTAGAGTTCGCCCAACCAATCGCCTTGGTCTGGTTGGCTGTGCATCAGGACATTGTTGCAAAAAAACATTCAGAAGATATAGAGCCAGATTTATTTTTTAAGGAGCAATTGAATTCACAAGACCAAGAGCTATTCCTGCAACATCTCTCAGATCGTGATTTGAAGGCTGATGAATATATTTGGATTCCGGTTCATCCTTGGCAATGGGAAAACCATTTAATTTCTATTTTTGCTGAAGAAATTCTAAATGGCAAAATTGTTTATTTAGGGCAAAGTCAGGATCGCTATTTAGCCCAACAATCTCTACGCACTATGACTAACTTGCAGCATCCGGAAAAGCCTTATATCAAACTGTCGATGAGTCTAACTAATACATCAAGCTCACGTGTTCTGGCTAAACATACAGTAATGAATGGGCCAATTATTACAGACTGGTTGCAACGCTTAATTAAACAGAGCAAAACCGCCCAAGAGCTTGATTTTGCTGTATTACGTGAAGTGTATGGTTTAAGCGTGGATTTTACTAAATTGCCAAAATCACATGCTCAACAGGCCTATGGCACAATTGGATGTCTATGGCGTGAGAGTGTGCATCAATATTTACGTGAAGGTGAAGATGCAATACCGTTAAATGGCGTGAGTCATATCCAAAAAGATGGGCAAGCATTAATTGCACCCTGGTTACAGCAATATGGTGTTGAATCATGGACACGTCAACTTTTGAAAGTTGTGATTACTCCTTTGATTCATTTACTTTTTGCGGAGGGAATTGCAACTGAATCACATGGCCAAAATATTATTCTTGTACATAAACAAGGTTGGCCAACGCGAGTTCTTTTAAAAGACTTCCATGATGGTGTGCGCTATAGCCCAGCACATTTAGCGCAGCCTGAATTGGCTCCTGAACTCGATCAGTTGCCGCCTGAGCATGCAAAAACCAACAGTATGTCATTTATTTTGACAGATGATTTAAATGGTATTCGTGATTTTAGCTGTGCCTGTCTGTTTTTTGTCGCTTTAACCGATATTGCAATATTTTTAAATCAAAACTTTGATCTTCCAGAAAAAAGTTTCTGGCAATGGGCTGCGGAAGTCATCCAAAATTACCAGCAGCAACATCCAGAGCATGCTTCACGTTACCAATTATTTGATGTTTTTGCCGAAAAATTACGCATTGAGTCATTAACTAAACGGCGTTTATTTGGCGATCGTAGTATACAAATTAAATTTGTAGATAACCCGTTAGCTCCTTTTAAATTGCAGGTGAAGTGAGATTTATCTATGAATGCACTTCAGCCCGTTTATCAAGTAATGAACCAAGGAATCTTACAGGATTTTATCAATAGCCTTCTGGTTGAAACGATTATTCCTGAACAGTTTATTTTTGATTTTGCGACTGCCCAAACTGCGCTAAATCAACATGGCAAAAATCTTCAAGAAGTATTTAAAAACACGTCTGAACAATTTTCTTTTGTGCTATTACACGAAGAGAATCGGCAAGGCTTGGTCATGTTTACGGTACAAAAAGGTATTACTCAAGCCTGGAAGTTTGCTAATGAAACAGAAGTTTTTCTATTGGAACGCACAAATGATCATGTTCAGATCAATGTGATTGGGATAATAGAACTTTTTGAGTTTATTCAAGCGATAGGTCTTTTTAATCATTGTAGTGCTGATAAAGTTCAAGCCTTTTATGAGCAGCTGCAAAAATGTTTAAAGCAATATCATTTATTACAACAGCATCGGGTAAATGCACATGATTTATTGAATCAAAGCTTGGCACATAGATTCCGCATTTTAGAACAATATGCAGGTTATCGGGACCGCCCATATCATCCTTTAGCCAAATTAAAAGAAGGTCTCAGTCAGCAAGAGTATATGCAATATTGTCCGGAATTCGCTCAAGAATTATCTATTCATTGGGTGGCTGTACATAAAGATAAAATGATGTTTGGTGAAGGGGTAGAAAATATTTTCAAACAACAGCCAAGCGAAATTTTTATTCCTCGTTCTGAGCGATATCAATTAAAACAGGAAATGTTTCAACGTGGGTTAAATGAAACCCACATTGCAATGCCAATTCATCCTTGGCAATTTGAGCATTTATTTCCCAAATTCTATGCGGATGATATTGCCGAAGGCATTTGTCATCCTTTGAATTTTATCTCTAAAGGAATGTATGCCAGTGCGTCTATGCGTAGCCTCTTATCAAAAAATGTTTTAGAAGAAAGTCTAAAATTACCGATAGGAATTAAAGCTCTTGGTTCATTAAGATTTTTGCCTATTGTGAAAATGATTAATGGTGAAAAAAATCAGAAATTATTACAGCAAGCCAAGGCAAAAGATGCTGTCTTAAAACAAAAATTATGGCTTTGTGAAGAAACACAATGGTGGTCATACTTACCCGAGAAGCAAAATGACCGGACAGCAGACAATGAGTGGTTATTTGTAGAGAAACCTACCCATTTGGCAGCTCAGCGCCGTCATATTCCAGCTGAATTATTGCAAGAACCTTATCAACTTATACCAATGGCAAGTCTTGGACATACAATTATGGATCAGCCTGCCATTTTTGATTATATTTTGCAGCTTCAACACAAGGACATAAATTCCAAGCAGATACTTATCGAGTTTGAGAAACTGTGTACATGTTTCTTTGATGTAAATTTGCGATTATTCCGCTTAGGGCTTATGGGTGAAATTCATGGGCAAAACATATGTCTTGTGTTGAAAAATGGCGAATTTGATGGATTGATGTTCCGTGATCATGATTCATTACGTATTTATTTACCTTGGGTAGAGCAAAACGGATTAAAAGATCCTAATTATTTGAGTCCACATGATTTTAGAAATACGCTTTATCATGAATCGGTAGAGGCTCTGTTATTTTATATTCAAACTTTAGGTATTCAGGTTAATCTAGGGTGTATTGTTGATAATTTAGCGAGTCACTATCAAATTGAAGTTAAGGATCTATGGTCTGTACTTACTCATGCGTTACAGCAAGTTATTCAAAATCTAAACTTCCAGCCAGAGATTTTGACTCAGCTCCAACATTTACTATTTGAAGTGCCTGAATGGCCATATAAGCAGTTACTTCGACCTTTGCTAGAACAAGATACACGGATTGGTAGTATGCCATCGGGAATTGGGAAAACCCGAAACCCACTTTGGTATGCCTTAAATTGTTAGTGATATCTGACGATGAATACGTCTTTTAAAATACAGGCAGAGAAGTGCGCAACTCTGCCTATATTGCAACAGCGTCTGAAATTAAATGTTCAAATACTACCTGAAAGTTCAACAACCTTAGATTGTCTGTTGAATGAAGATGTATGTCGACAGGTGTTACAGGATTTTGCAACACGTATTCATGCTAAAAATCTAACTTGTGCGACCTCATTGTTTGTCAAATATTGGTGTACAAGTTGGATCTTACCTTTTTTATATTGCCATGCGGCTGTTTTGCCATTTGTAAAATGGGATAGTTCAGCATTAGTTATAGACTTGCCGGAACAATGGTATTGGGATAGGACTTTACAGTTAAACCAAACAAGTTTTTATTCTTTTCAGATTATACATTTGCAAGAGTTTAATGACTTGATAGAACAACTTAATCTGTTATTTAAGCAGTTAGCGAAAATAGGTCGCGTACCTTATGTATTACTCTGGGAAAATGTAGCTGTTCGAGTAGTACAGTTTTATCATTCTTTTACAAAGCAAAATCTAAATCCGGATATACAGTCTCGGTTAGAACGGCAAAAACAATTCTTTAAGTCAAAAACTGCCGAAAGTTTTTATTTAACTGAAAATCCGTTTATGCGTTTATGGAATGGATGGCATCCAGAATTTAATACTTTTATGAGACAAAAATGCTGTTTCTATTTTCAGCTTGAAGAGGCTGAACAAACCTTATGCCGTAATTGTCCCTTACGTTTAAAAGAAATCGGAAAATTTAAAAATGAATCAAATTGATACTTCTAAAGCACTTGTTACAGCATATAAAGAAATAGCAACCTCTACTATTGGTCATGTACTTGATCAGGGATATATTCCACAGGTATTCCCCTTAAGACCTGAAGATAAGGTGGTAGGGATTGTACGTACGGTTCGGATTGAGTCGATCAATGCGAGTGGTTTAAGACAAGTCTTGATGAGTTGTCAACCAAATGAAGTTCTCGTTATTGATGCAAGATATGATCTACAACGTGCTTGCTGGGGAGAGCAAAGGAGCGTAGCTGCTATACACTGTGGTCTGGCTGGGGTTGTGGTCTTAGGTGCTATTACAGATCGGCAGGCTTTACTTAAACTCAAACTTCCTATATTTGCTCATACAACCAGTTGTTTAACCACTCGTAATGAAGGGGAAAGTCTCGTTGAAATAGATGCCAAGATTCATATTAATCATACCATTGTACAAACTGGAGATCTGATTGTAGGGGATGCAGATGGAATATTTATAATAAAAATGGATGTGGCACAGCAATATTTAAAAGAATTTCAAATGCTTGAGCAAAATGAACAAAATAAGAAAAATGAATTCTTTTTAAAAAATAACATAGATGACTATTATTTTTAATAAAAATCATTCTCATTAATGTTCGTATTTAGTATGATGTCGTGCCTCTTGAAAAATCGTTGAGTAACATTTGGGCTAGGGAGAAATGGAAAAAATGAATGTAAACAATAAGATTGGGGTTAAATCACGTAATCACATACGTTCAAAACAAGTACTTTTTAAGATGACACCTTGTTGTCTTGCCATATCGGCTATTTTTGCACAGCAGGCTTATGCAGAAACCGTAACTCAAACGGCTGAAGTAAGCGAAAATGCAACACAAAAACCAGTAACCCAATTGCAAAAGATTGTAGTAACTGCGACTCGTACACCAAAAAATATTGCAGAGATTGCAGGTACAGTTCAATCTATTGATCAGAAACAAATTATCCAGCAAGCTACGGCGGGTCGTAAAGTTGCTGATATTCTTGCTCAACTTGTACCATCACTCGGCGCAAGCAGCGGCACAAGTACTAACTATGGCCAAACCATGCGTGGTCGTGATGTCATGATCATGATTGATGGTGTTTCGCAAACAGGTTCACGTGATGTCGCACGTCAGTTGAACAGCATTAGCCCAAGCATGATTGAGCGTATCGAAGTGCTTTCTGGTTCAACCAGTATTTATGGTGCAGGTGCAACAGGCGGTATTATCAATATTATTACCAAGCGCGCAGATGCTTCTAAACCATTAAGTTTTGAAACCAAGCTAGGCATTACTTCATCGGATAAATTCCGTGGAGATGGTCTAGCTTATGAAGTAGGTCAATCAGTTTCGTTCAATAAAGACAATATCAATGGTTTCTTAGGTGCAAACTTTACCAGCCGTGGCTCACAGTTTGATGCACATGGTGACCGTATTGCCCTAGAGCCGTATCAAACCAGCCGTCAAGATACTGACACGATTGATGTCAATGGCCGTGTAAATATTGATTTGACGAATACCCAATCATTGAGCTTTGGTGCGCAATATTACAAAGATGAGCAAGATACAGACTATGGCCCAGATTACGGCGCGAATTATGGCGTAACGACTAGTCAGCCAAACTCATACGTTGCTAAAAAAGGTTTACAGTTACCTGATCAACCATTTACTGAACGTGTTGCGTTCAATACTCAATACCAAAATAAAGATGTATTGGGTCAGGTAGTGAACTTGGAAGCTTACTACCGCAAAGAAGATGCACGTTTCTTCCCGATTTATACAGGTGGTGAATCTGTTAAGCAATCTCAGTCTGAGATTGAAGTTGCTGGCTTCCGTTCAACAGTGCAAAGTGATTTAACAGTTGCCAATCGTGATCTGAAACTGACTTATGGTTTAGATTATGACCATGAAACAGACCATCAATATTATGAAGGGCTTATTGCTTCGAATACAGGTCTTAGCTATACACCAACAGGTGTAACTACCGATGCAGGCCCAGACACAACGATTCAAAGTGCTGGTGCATTCTTACAAGCTGACTATGCATTGACAGACCGTTTGAATGTACAGGCAGGTACGCGTTATCAGTACATTAAAGCGGATACAGATGCATATAGCACTTCAAAAGGTGAGCAACCAAGTGGTTCTGTCAATGATGATGCAGTGCTATTTAACTTAGGTACCGTATATAAGCTGACCGATGATCAGCAAGTCTTTGCCAATTTCTCACAAGGTTTCAGCTTCCCAGATGTACAACGTATGATGCGTGATGCATTTAGTATGACCACTGCCGATATTCAGCCAATTCGTGTAAACAGTTATGAGCTTGGTTGGCGCTTACAAGAAGAGCAAGGTCTAAACTTGGGGGTAACAGGTTTCTATAACACTTCTGACAAAGTACTCAGATTCGTGAACAAAGTTGCAAGTATTGTAGATACAGACCAACGTATTTATGGTGCTGAATTGACTGCAAGCTATCCGTTCCTAGAAGACTTTAAAGTGGGCGGAACACTCGGTTATACCCGTGGTCAGTACAAAGATACCGATGGTAAATGGAAAGAGCTGAATGCACTTCAAGTTTCACCAGTCAAAGGTACTATATTTGGTGAATGGGATAGCGATGAAGGTTATGGCGCTCGAGTGCAAGTGCTTGCCATTAAAGGTACAGATGAAGCCGTTAAAGATGGTTCAGCTGGTGCAGTAGACATTAAAGGTTACACCACTATGGATGTCTTGGCGCATTTTCCTGCTTGGAAAGGTCGTGTAGATTTTGGCGTATATAACGTATGGAACAAAGACTATCGCACTGTTTATAGCCAACAAGCTGTCGCAACCTATGCACCAGTTGCAAGTATTCCTGCTGAAGGCCGTACTTATGGTTTAAGTTATACTTTTAACTATTAATGCAACTAACGAAAGAGATACCTGTATAGAGCAGGTATTTCTTTCAATCAAATCTGGCATATTTAAATTTTTAAGGCTATTTAAATGAGTCATCTAAAAAAACAAGAAAATTTTAATTTTACGTATAGCAGGATCTTTTTTATCTGTTTAGCCGCTTATTGCTACAGTTCATGGCTCAGCCTTGTTTTGGCTAAATGGTTACCTTTTGCTAAAGCAGAGAATGTTTATTTTTCGGTATTTATCAGTTTTATCTTTTTTATTTTTTATATTGTCTTTACGAGTTCCATTTTATCAAAACTATGGTTTTGGATGATCAATAGCTTAGGCGTAGTGTTATTAGTGAGCTATTGGCTATTAGCTAAATGGGGAGTGGCTTAAATGAATTTTCGTCAAATTCAGGCAATACTACATAGTTGGTTTGGAATTATTGTTCTTTGGGTTATCTTTTTTATTTTTTTTACGGGCTCTATTGCTTATTTTCGAACGGAAATTAATGTTTGGGCACAGCCAGAAGCAATCAGCCATATTCAAACAATCCCTTCTGCACAACATTCTGCGCAAACTGCGTTTAACTATCTCAATCAACATGCACCAAATGCCAAAAGATGGCGAGTCACAGTAGCCAATGAGCGGATGCCTGTGAATCTACTTCAATGGCAGGATAAAGAGGGGAAACATCAAGAGCTACAAAACCCTAATACCGGAGAGCTATTGGGGCCTGTACGGAAGACTTTGGGTGGAGATTTCTTTTTCAAACTACATTACACGCTTTATCCTTTGCCAAGCACGTTCGGTAGCTTAGTTGTAGCAGTTGTTGCCTTAATTCTATTAATTAGTTTAATCACAGGTGTGATTACACATAAGAAAATTATTAAAGAGTTTTTTACCTTTAGGGCTTTTAAAGGACAGCGTTCTTTATTAGATCTTCATCACATAACAGGAGTTATCACTTTTCCTTTTTATTTGGTGATGGCCTTTACTGGACTGTTGATTTTATTTTATCTAGTTTTACCGTGGGGATTATCGGAACAATATGGTAAAGCTGGTATACCTAAGTTCTATAATGAAATGCAGTTTACCGAGGTGGCAAAACCTCGAGAACCTTCCTTAACAGAAGCGATGCAACCTTTTAATCAATTCATGGCACAAATGCCTAAGCGAACAGAATCTGGAGCTATTTTAGATAAATTTGAAGTTCAAAAGCCTAATACAGCCGATGGCATGATTACATTTGACTATAACTATAAAAATATTATTACCTTAAATACTCCTCAATATATTTTTGCAACAAATACGGCTGAACGACTCAATCAGCCACGAAATTTAAGTGCAATTGCACAATTAGGTTCATCAAGTTATGGGATTCATTTAGGTTACTTTGCTTCTATCTGGATGCGTTTTATTTTGGCTTGTTTAGGAATAATAGGATGTGTCATGTTGGTTGCAGGCGCATTACTATGGCAAAAAAAGCGCATCAAAGAACAAAAGAAATTTGGATATAGATTAGTAAGACATTTGAACTTTTTTACTTTCTTAGGGCTGCCTTTTGCCTCAGCCTTTTATTTAATGGTTAGTCGGATTATACCTGCTTCATTTGAGCCGAGGGAACTATACGAGGTTTCAGCATTTTATATAGCATGGCTATTAAGCTTATTGATTAGCTTTAGCTGCTCAATAAGGAAGGGAATAATCATCATGCTATATATTACGGCTGCTGTTTTATTCCTTATTCCAGTTATTAGTGTCGTTCTGGTGCCAGAAGCCTCTTTATTAAATAGTTTAAAGTCTGTGCATTGGTCTCTTGCTGGTATCGATCTGGCGCTCATACTGCTCGGGCTATTCTATTTAGTAGTACTACGCTTCTACCAAACCAAATTTATTACGTTAGGAGAGGCCAAATGAGCTTTGCATCATTATTTTGGGCTATTGCTGCCATAATGCAAGCATGTATGCTCAGCCAATTTGGTCAGAAAAAGCTTCAATATAGCTGGCTTAAAAGTACATCTAGACGAATTTTATATGGAACAACCATATTATTTTTGCTTAGTTCATTGTTTTTGAATTGCTCCTTTGAAGGAAGCTCAGTAGGAGTCTTATCATGGTTTTTTGCCATCATCACAACCGCTTTCTTTTTGCAAATTATTGTTTTTTATTTTTTTAGAAAATATTTTATTCCTATTTGGTTAATGGTAATCGTCGTTGCAATTATTTTCTCGATTGTTGAGTTGGTACCTTAAATATTAGCAGGGGAAAGCTGAATTTTTTGTCCATAATTTATGCAATAAAAAAAATAGTAAAAATAAGCTTGCATCTTAAATAAAAATGATTATCATTATCAATTATAGGTTATGTCATAGCAAGGACCGTTATAATGCTTACGCTTTCACAAAAGCTCCCAGATTATTTTGAATATATTGAAAATGATGTTAGCTACTCATTACGTCAGGTTCAGTATCCTCAAGATATACCACTATTACACCGCTGGATGCATGAGCCACACGTTATTCCTCAGTGGCAATTAAATAAAAGCGAAATAGAACTCAAAGTTTATTTTGAAAAAATGCTAGCTGATGATCATCAACGTTTAATGATTGTAGGAATCAATGGTCAAGACGTGGGTTATGCCGAAATTTATGAAGGGAAGCGTGATCGCCTAGCTCGTTATTATAAAGGTGAAGACAATGATTTAGGTTGGCATTTACTATTTGGGGAGAAATCTGCTTTTGGTCAAGGCTTTTTGCGCCCAACAATTCGTTTATTGAATTTCTATATTTTTGAAAATTCCCCAACAAATAGAATTGTAGGAGAACCTGATCATACAGTGAAGCCTTATGCGGCTGTAGTAGAAGACATGTGCTATGAAGAGCAGGGCTTAATTCCAATGCCGGAAAAAACGGCAATGTTGTATTACTGTTTCCGTGAAAAGTTCTATGACAGATTTTTTGAGTTATACCAGGCATCGCAACAAAAATTACAGCAAAAAGCGAGTTAATTTCTGGTATGGGTAGACCTGCAAGACATAATAAAAACAATGCAGGTCTGTTTAGCAGTAAATGGACCTAAGAAAAATAAACATGATCAGCGCATAAAAAGAAGAAGCAAAAGTAGCACGCGAGGAAGGCTTGCTACTTTTGTGCTTAAAACTCAGTTTCAGAATTATCTATATTGTTCAACCTTTTTGAGTTTTTAACTCTTCTCAGTAACAGATTGCTTATATTTTTGATTAAAAAATAACCACTAATGTTTCATTTATTATCATCCTGCCTTTTTTAGCAATTTTTTGTATACCCTGAATAAAACATGATCAAAAAAGAGGTAAAAACGTGCTTATTTTTCATGGAAAACCTGTTCATGGAGCTATCTTCGATATGGATGGGACAATGTTTGATACTGAACGGTTGCGGTTTCAAACATTGCAACAGGCATCTCAAGAACTCATTGGGCAGGAGTTTTCACACGAATATTTAATGCAATGTTTGGGGTTAAGTGCGACTACAGCGGAAAAGCTTGCACAACGTTTATACGGAGTAGATGTTCCATATAAGGAAATTCGAAAACGTGCCGATGAGATGGAACTAGAACATATTCGAAAACACGGCGTACCTATTAAAAAAGGTTTGGTTCAAGTTCTAGAGCGTTTAAGAAAATCTGGTTTAAGAATGGCTGTGGCTACTTCAAGCCGTAGAGCAATTGCCGAAGAATATTTAATTAATGCAAATGTTTATAAATTTTTTGATGTCATTACTTGTGGGGATGAAGTAGAACAAGGGAAGCCACATCCAGAAATCTTTTTAAAAGCGGCTAGTCAACTTCATTTAGACGCTAACCAATGTTTAATGTTTGAAGATTCGGAAAATGGTTTAACTTCAGCACATACATCGAAAGGTTTAACGATTTTATTAAAAGATATTAAAGAACCAAATGATGAAATGCTGGAAAAAGCGCATTTTTATTATGACCAGATGTATGACTTTTTAACTGATCTTGACCAATTTATTCCCGTTATGGATATGCCAGAGATACAGGAACCTTTTCCGCAAAGTCTGAATCAGCTTACGGTTGGAATACATGGTTTCGGTGCTATTGGCGGTGGTTATATAGCGCAGATCTTGTCGCATTGGGATGGTTATACGAAACCAAAACGTATAATTGCGTCAACAAGAAATAGTCTTTTCCGCGAAGCTGTAAATGCGTTTGGAACCTATAGTATTCGCTATGGGCAATTTTCTTATGATGAACGTATTGAGAATATGACCATTGTTGATTCTGACAATGAACAACAAATGTTAGAGATGTATACTCATTCAAGTTTGATTGCATTATGTTTGCCTGAGCAAGCGATCGAACCTGAATCAAAGATAATTGCAAAAGGGTTATATGCGCGTTTTAATTCGCAACTTGAAACATGTATAGAACCTTTACCCTTTCTAATTATTTTAAATAAGGTTGGTGCGAAATATTTGGTTATGAAGCATCTTAAAGAAGCTCTACTAGAGTTAACCAACGATGAAGATGTAACCGAGCATATTTTAAAAGAGCATTACTTTTGCGACACCGTAGTTAATCGCATGGTTTCAAAACTTTCTAATCAGAATTTATATCGTCAACTTCGTATTAAGCATAATTTTCTTGAACAGCATTTAGAAGATGTGGAGCAAGAAGATCAAATCGAAATTGAAGACTGTAATAAACTGAATCAAGATCAACTAAATCAGGCTTCTATCTATGTTGATAACATGCGCCGTAATTTCCAGCCGGGACATATCTTACAAAGCATGGATTTAATCTTGTTCCATAGTGAAACTGATATGCCAATCTATGTAGAGAAAGGCATTCCTTTACTTGAAAAGTTGCGTCAGGTGGTATTGGTTGACCAAATTACTGACATTCAACTCATTAAAAATCGTTTATGGAATGGTGTACATGCGATGCTTGCTTGGTATGCATCTTTAATGGGTTATGAATCTATTGGTGTTGCCATGGGTGATCATTTAGTTAAAGCATTTGCAGAGAACTTAATTGCAGAAGTGAAGCAGGGACTTGCTATTGTATTACCTAACTATGCAAAAGATCTGGATCGAATGTCACAAAGTTTTCTAGACTCATGTGAATATGCATTTAAAGATCCTTGTCAACGCGTAGCTAGAGATCCACTACGCAAACTCAATCATAATGAACGTGTCATGGCATCAATTGCTATGAATATTTGTCATGATTTGCCTTATAAAAATTTATTAAAAGGTGCTGCTTTAGGTTATGCCTATGCGATTCAATTTTTAGAAATTGAAGAGACTAAAGCTGTTGAACATCTGCAGCCGCAAATTCAGAACCTAGACTTGAGTACAACTCAAAGAAGACAGCTTGAAGCTGAGTTGGTTCAACTTATCCAATATTTGTTTTCTGAACAAGGTAAACAACCTTTGGATAAGTTGAACAATACCAAAACTACATCAAATCAATATGTTTGAGTTTGCTTATTAAATTAACCTCAACAATTGAAAGGCAAACATGTTTTAATACAAAACTTGAATAATTTTGAATTAAAACTGTGCTGTTGAAACCCTCCACACTCATGGTGCCAACACCAATACAGGATTATCCTGAATGGCACCTTGGGCGTCAAAATTACGCATTGTGGTATCTAGAAATTAATGATCAGAAATTAGTTCATTATCTAGATCAATTGCGTGCGCATTTTTCAGAATATCTAGTAGAACCTAATCACCGTCAATATCATGTCACGCTGTTTATATGTGGATTCTTGACCCATGAAAATAAAGTTCATGGTGATGACTTTTGTTTTAGTGACTTTGTGCAGCAAAGGGAAATTTTAAGAAAAGAAGATATTGCACCATTTCAATTAAAAATTGGATCAGTTGATAGCTTTAGCAGTGCTTTATTTGTAGAAGTCCAAGACACCGAAAATAACTTATCTCTCATACGGCAAAAATTAGGTACAGTTTCTAATGAAATTGCCGCTTTAGATTACTGTCCGCATATTACATTGGGTTTGTATAAGAAAGACTATAGTAGTAATTTGATTTTACAAAAAATTTCTCAATTACCTGTACAATACACACAGGCTGAATTTGATCTTAAAGTTGAGCATTTAAGCTTTGGCTATTATCAGGCTCAAACTTTACAAGGTCAGCTGTATCCGTATGAGCATTTGTTTTTAGGTGATTCATGTTGCAATTGATTTTAGGTGGTGCCCGTTCTGGTAAAAGCCGATTGGCTGAACAAACGGCCATATCTATGCAATTAGCTGTCACTTATGTGGCTACGGCACAAGCGCTTGATCCAGAAATGCAAAGCCGGATTGTCCATCATCAAAATCAGCGTCCTGCTCACTGGTCTTTGGTTGAAGAACCATTATTTTTAGCAAAAACTCTGCAAGAAATTGATCGACCGAACCAAATTATTCTGGTGGATTGTTTAACACTTTGGCTAACCAATTTGTTACTTTTAGAAGATCAAAACATTCAACAATTTGAGTGTGAGCAGCTGTTAAGAGTTTTACCCACACTTCAGTCAGAAATTATTTTAGTAAGTAATGAAACGGGTTTAGGCGTTGTGCCACTAGGTGAAATTAGCCGCCGTTTTGTCGATGAAGCAGGAAGGCTACATCAGGCTTTAGGACAAATTGCAGATAAAGTTGTGTTTTGTGTGGCTGGTTTTCCAATGATTTTAAAAGGTGATAAGTAAAATGAACTGGTGGTTAGAATCCGTACAGCAACCTAATTTAGACGCAAAACAACAAGCTGAGCAACATCAACTCCAACTTACCAAACCTACAGGTGCCTTAGGCGATCTAGAGCAAATTGCAATTACACTTGCCAGTTTACAGTCAAATGCACATCCACAAGTTAGCCATCCATGGATCACAATTTT
The DNA here is from genome assembly GCF_044778325.1 of Acinetobacter sp. BD54. Lineage (NCBI taxonomy): Bacteria > Pseudomonadati > Pseudomonadota > Gammaproteobacteria > Moraxellales > Moraxellaceae > Acinetobacter > Acinetobacter sp. BD54. The sequence goes on from NZ_JANJEP010000006.1 coordinate 68,292, forward strand.
TGCAGGTGATCATGGTGTAGTTGAAGAAAATATCTCTGCATATCCCCAAGCTGTTACCCGTCAAATGTTGCAAAACTTCACAACTGGCGGTGCGGCAATTAGTGTCATTGCTAAATATCATCAAGCTCATTTGCAAGTGATTGACTGTGGCACAGTAGGCGAAGCATACGAATATGCAGGTGTTGAACGTCATTGTATTCGTGCCGGCACAGCAAATTTTGCCAAACAAGCTGCAATGAATCTAGATGAATGTCGTGCTGCCTTAGAGTTAGGGAAAAAAAGTGTAGATACTGCTAAAGCGAATAGAGCAGATATTTATATTGCGGGTGAAATGGGGATTGGAAATACCTGTTCTGCCTCTGCTTTAGCCTGCCTTTTATTAAATGATACTGCCGAGCAATTGACTGGAGTAGGTACAGGAATTGGTGCTGATCAGTTAAGACATAAAATTGAAGTAATTGAAAAGGCAATTGAACTTCATCATAAACATGTCATTGGTGATGTCTTCAAAACACTATGTGCTGTAGGTGGTTTGGAAATTGCGGCAATTACAGGTGCTTATATCCGCTGTGCGCAAGTGGGTTTACCTGTGATTGTAGACGGTTTTATTAGTTCTGTAGCCGCTTTATGTGCTGTGCGGATGAATCCTCAAGTGCGTGATTGGATGTTGTTTGGTCATCAATCGGCTGAATATGGACATCGCCGTATTTTACAAGAACTCAATGCTGAGCCGATTTTAAATATGAATTTGCGTTTGGGTGAAGGTAGTGGTGCTGGCGCTGCTTTGGCATTGGTTAAAATGGCTTGCGCTTTACATAACCAAATGGCTACCTTCGCTCAAGCGGCTGTAAGCGGAAATAAAATTGGCTAAATTTAGGATTGATTTGCTCAGACATGGAGAAAGCCAGTATAGCCATACCTTACGTGGCCATTTAGATGATGAGTTAACAGCAAAAGGTTGGCAGCAAATGCAGGCAACCATTGAGCAAGTTACAGACCAGACATGGGATGTAATTGTAAGCTCTTCATTAAAACGTTGTGCTTGTTTTGCTGAGCAACTGTCGAAGACAACTCAGCTGCCTTTACTTGTAAATCATGACTTAAAAGAAATGTATTTTGGTGAATGGGAAGGCGTCTCAACTCAGCAAATTTATGAAACCTCACCCGAATTATTGGCAAACTTTTGGCAAAAACCAAGTCAATATTGTCCACCTCGCGCAGAAACATTAAACCAGTTTCAAACAAGGGTTCTTAAAGGTTTTCAGAATTTGCTGGAGCAAATGCAAAAGCAAAACTTACAGCATGCTTTAGTTATTACTCATGGAGGTGTAATTAAGCTATTGGCTTGTTTAGCCAGACAACAGCCTCTAGATGACTTACTTAAAATGCCGGCAGAGCTTGGAAAATTATATTCACTCGAATTTTTTGAAACAGATGGTCAATTAACTTTTAAGTTAAGATAGTAGTTTTATATTTTTATACACTTGTAAGTTATTATTTTTAAAATGTTATTTTAGCCTGTGTAATAGAACTGTCATTGCTAGTATCTAAGCTATTGGCATTTCTTATTAATCACACATCTGGCTTATGAATATTTTATTTAAAACAACTGTGCTTGCAGCATCATTATTACTCGCGGCTTGTAATAACAATGATGATCAAGAAGCTCAAACTGCACCATCTACAAACCCATCAAAATATTATCAAACGAAAACACCTTATCAACCTCAACAAGACTTAAAAAGCTATGAACAAGCGCCGACAGGGTTCCAGCCAGTTTTTACAGAGTTAGTGGCACGTCACGGTTCGAGAGGTTTATCAAGTCTGAAATATGATTTAGCACTTTATAATTTATGGAAACAGGCGAAAGCTGAAAATGCCTTAACGCCATTAGGTGAGCAATTAGGTGCTGATTTAGAAGCAATGATGAAAGCGAATATTTTGTTAGGTTATGGTGTTGAAGGGATCCGTCAGTACGGTTATGGAAATGAAACCATGACTGGTATTTTAGAACACCGCGGTATTGCCGATCGATTATTACAGCGCTTACCAACTCTTTTAAATGCTCAGGCGTCTATATTGGTACAAAGTTCTGGAGTAGACCGTGCGGTAGATAGTGCTAAATTTTTCACTGCTGAACTCATTAAACAACAACCCCAACTGAAAGATAAAATTGTTCCATTGTCTTATACCAATTTATCGAGTGAAAGCGTGCCAAGTATTGAAGATGGTGGCGTTGATCGTTTTAAACTTTATTTTCATAGTTTGAATGCAGACGAAGACTTAGCTCAACCACTGAGTGATAGCCAACAAAAAATTTATGATGCAAGTCAGGCTTATCAAGATTTTGAAGAAGATAATAAAGATTTAGCTCAAAAGTTAGATGAGTTATCTAAAAATACTCAGGCTGAAAAAACTGCCCAAATGGTACTCAGCCCGATTTTTAAAGCTGACTTCATTAAAAAGCTCGGTACCACTGGTTATAGCTTTAGCAATACCGGATCCTTTACAGTAACTTCGCCTAAAGGTGAGCAAATTACAGAAAAAGGTAAGGGGAAAAATACAATTGCCAGCGCAGTTGATGCAGCGGCTTATATTTATGAACTCTATTCAATTTCTGGTGGTATGAAAGATGAGTTAAAAGGTATTAATTTTGATAAATATATGCCTTTGGAAGCCGCAAAATTTTATGCTGAATTTAATGACGCCAATGATTTTTACGAAAAAGGTCCAAGCTTTACAGAATCAAATCAAGTCACCAGTGAAATCGCCCAAGGACTTAAACAAGACCTGTTCCAACAAGTTGATGCTGTTGTGAATAAAGCCCAACCTTATAAAGCAGTTTTACGTTTTGCCCATGCTGAAATTATTATTCCTTTAGCAACTAGCTTAGATTTGCATAATATGATGCAGCCGTTACCACTACGTCAGACTTATAATTACTCGACAAGCGCATGGCGTGGTGAAGTAGTTTCACCTATGGCGGCAAATTTACAATGGGATATTTACCAAAATAACCAAGGCTCTACTTTGGTAAAAATGCTTTATAACGAAAAAGAAACTTTATTTAAACCTGCATGTAATTATGCACGTTATACACCAACCAGTTTTTACTATGACTACATCAAATTGAAACAGTGCTATCAAATGCAATAGATTTTCAGTTTTTGAAGTCTTTAATGGGAGTAGGGATTGCTATTCCCATTTTTATTTCTTCATAATTCAATTTGTTTTTAAATATAGACCAGTTAGAGACTTGGATATGACACCTTTTTGGATAGCATTGCAATTTTTAACTGTTCTGCCTATTGAGCTAAAAACAATACCAACGGCGCAACAAAATGGTCGAGCTATTCTGTTTTATCCTCTAGTTGGTCTGATTATTGGGGGCATACTTTTTCTTGTTACCTGTATTTTTGTTAAATTACCCGCTCTTTTACTTGCGGCAATCGTACTCGCTTTATGGATCTGGCTAACGGGTGGATTGCATTTAGATGGGCTAGCAGATACTGCCGATGCGTGGGTAGGTGGTTTTGGAGATAAACTACGTACTTTACAAATCATGAAGGATCCAAGTTGTGGTCCAATTGGAGTCCTCAGCTTAGTTATCATATGTTTGCTCAAATTTGCACTAGTTTATGTGTTGATTGAACAGCATCAATCTTTATTTTTAATATGCATTCCTATCCTTGGGCGTGTGGTGCCATCTATTTTGTTTTTAACTACACCATATGTCCGCGAAAGAGGCTTAGGCCGTTCTTTGACAGACCATTTACCCAAAACTGCTTCATGGATAATAACTGGGTTCGTTCTGTTATTACCTTTGTATTGGGAGTGGCAAGGGCTTATTGCCATCATTGGTTTTTTAATCAGTCTTGTTTATTTAAGACATGTGTTTATAAAAAGGATTGGCGGTATTACAGGGGATACCGTCGGTGCAGCGATTGAAATAGGAGAAACTGTACTGATGTTTACTTTTGTCATAAGTTATTTTTATTTAGTTTGATGTTAAATTCCACCTCAATAAAATAAAAAAAGCCCTCAAAAAATGAGGGCTTAATTTTCAATCTTAAAAAGATGAATTAGCGGTTTGGTAAAACTTCTTTTAAAGCTTCATGCATTTCAAGCAAGGTCTTTTCAGTAGTTTCCCAGTCAATACAACCATCAGTTACTGATTTACCATATTCAAGGTCACAAAGATTGTCAGGAATATCTTGGCGACCACCTTTTAGATGACTTTCGACCATAATACCTACAATTGACTTATTGCCGTCTAAAATCTGTTCAGTAATGTTTTTAAGAACAAGCGGCTGTAAGTAAGGGTCTTTATTCGAGTTAGCGTGGCTTGCATCAATCATAATTTTGTTGCTCACTTTTGCTTTCGCTAAAGCGTTTTCTGCTTCTGCAACAGAGCCAGCATCGTAGTTTGGTTTACCATTACCGCCACGTAATACCACGTGTGCATAAGGGTTACCTTTTGTATTAATGATTGAAACCTGACCGTCTTCATTTAAGCCTAAGAAACTATGGCCATATTTAACAGACTGCATGGCATTGGTTGCGACAGTTAAACCGCCGTCTGTACCATTTTTAAAACCTACTGGTGATGATAGACCAGAAGACATTTCGCGGTGAGTTTGGCTTTCGGTTGTACGTGCACCAATCGCAGACCAAGAAATTAAGTCTTGATAGTACTGTGGAGAGTTAGGATCAAGTGCTTCAGTTGCACAAGGTAAACCTTTTTCATTTAACTCAAGCAAAAGTTTACGACCAATACGTAAACCTTTTTCGATGTTAAATGAGTCATTCATATCCGGATCATTAATTAAGCCTTTCCAGCCAATTGTGGTACGTGGTTTTTCAAAATAAACACGCATAACCAGATATAAAGTATCTTTAACCTTTTCGCTTAGCGCTTTTAGGCGATCAGCATATTCGTGAGCAGCTTTTGGATCATGAATAGAGCAAGGACCAATAACGACAAATAAACGTTTATCTGAACCATCTAAAATATTACGAATAGTTTCGCGGCCTTTTAGAACAGTTTGTGAAGCAACATCAGATAACGGAAGTTCTGATTTAAGCTCAGCTGGTGTTACAAGAGTTTGGATGCTTTTAATGTTAACGTCGTCGATATCTGGCTTGGAAACGGAATTTGAATGTGTAGTCATTGCTGTCACTGGTTCGATCATACTAAAGGTTGTTTTGTGTACTGAATATACCATGAAATAATTATGAAAATACTACATCTCATGGCAATTCAGTTTGGAAAAATCCCATTGATTTTACTATCTTTCGGTCGAGTTGCCTGTTTTTTCAGCAACTACTGCTTGTTGTTGTACCACAGCTGCTTTTGGTTTGGCTTTGACTGGGTGGACCATAAAGTTAACACCAAGAGCAAATAGTGTAATACCCAAAATTTTACGGATTAAACGTTCCGGCATACGTGAGCTAATTAATGTTCCAATAATAATTGCCGGAATTGAACCTACTAATAACCACATAAGCAGCACAAAGTCGACATTACCGGCACTCATATGCCCAAGACCTGCGACTAGGGTCAAGAGTACAGCGTGTACGACATCGGAACCAATAATACGAATCATTGGTAAGTTAGGGAACATGATTACAAGTGCCATAATTCCAAAGGCACCAGCGCCGACTGAGGATAGTGTTACGAATACGCCCAAAATAATACCCATAATCACAATATAGGTGCGTTTATTTTGAACAGCTAATTGCTCATTTTCAGTTTGAGTATTCTCTTTATTTCGGAATTTATTAAAGAACTTTTCAATCCGAGTACGGAAAATGATAGAAACACCAGTTAAGGTCAACATAAAGCCTAATACCATGGTTAATACAGCTTTATAATGAGTTGACTGACTTAAATAATGCTCAAGTACCCACGCAGTACCAAAAGATGCAGGAATACTACCGACCGCTAGCCATAAAACAATCGGCCAGACGATATTAAGTTTTTTTGCGTGAACCATCGATCCACAGAACTTAGAGATCGCGGCGTAAAGTAAATCAGTACCAATTGCGATATGCGGTTCAATCCTAAAAAGACCAATTAAAATTGGTGTCATTAATGATCCACCACCAACTCCTGTAATACCTACACAGAAGCCAACTAACATACCTGCCAAGATAAATTCAAAAGCACCAGACATCTTTATCGCCACTTATCACGAAACGCAGATATCTTATTCCTTTTAGAGATAAACAGTTGTCATGAATAATGATTTACTTATGCAAAAAAAAGCTAAGCAATCAAAATCATGCTTAGCTTGAGGAAATTTTATTCAAATTGATGACTTAGATGAAGTTTTTGCTGGCTTGAGTGGGTTAAGCCAAAGTATCAGTAAAAAGGTTAGGGGTGTTGCAAAGATCCACCAACTGACAAAACCAATTGAAAAACCATATTTCTTGATGAGAATAAACCCACCCAAAGCAAATAATAGAAAAGCCGCTATCTTTAACAATGAATAATATTTTTGAGCTAGAGGTTTGAAATGACCAGTTGATTTCGGTGAGCGATATTTTTCAGTCGATATGAATAGTAAATACATGCCTAGTAAAGTCAGGATAAACACAAAGAACATCATGAATTCACCTCAATATTTAACTTACTCAGCTTTTTTTGAATTTTATCTGAAGCTTTATGTTGAATAGGCTTAATTTTAAGAAATATAAAAAAGGCTAGAGCTGCAAATAACCAGAAAAATATATCTATACGTGCAAAATCCCAATAACTACTAAAGTTTTGAATATAATTGTTTTTTAGTAAATAACTTATATTCAAGACAGGGAGTACAATACTAAGCAGAATAAAAATACCTAGCTGAGTTTGCCATAAATATTGTTTTTTAGTGATGAGCGCAATAATAAAGCTCATGAGCCACACAAAGAAGAAACTATAAATTTCATAATTAACAGTGGGGGCCGTGACAGTAAACAATCGATTCGCATACAAATAAGCAAGAGTTGCACAAGGCAAACCTACAAAGGTAGCAACATTTAAACGGTCAACTAAATAGTGCCCGAAATGAAACTTACTATTTTTATTTTGAAATTGGCGTTTAAGGCTCCAAAGCAACAAGCCAGAGGCAATCATTACACAGCCTAAAATGCCAGAGAAAAACAATCCTAAACGAAGTAGAGGCTGAGCAAAAGTTGCCATATGTAGACCATATACTCCAGCATAAAGTGTGGCAATAGGACTATGATTACGTGTATCACCCAAGACTTTAGCATTTGTAGCATCTAATGTGATTTGTGCTTGATTACGGGTAATAGAATGGTCTTCTTGCTGAATAAACGTAATTTGAGCCTGATTCGTATTTGGATTTTTAACACTCATAGTTGCTAAAGTTTGATTTCCCCAACGCTGTTTAAGTTGAGCTAATAGCTTTTCAACTGGTAAATTCTGTGCAGGATGCGGTGTTGTACTTTCTGTGACTGTTTTTGTACGTATATCATTGAAATATTGATATGGATTCTCTGGATAGAGTTTTTGCATTCCCCAAGGCAAATATAGATAGAAGAAAATAGCCAAGCCAGTAAAAGTAACTGTTAAAAAGAAGGGCAGTGCAATAACAGATGAAACATTATGAAAATCTAACCATGAGCGCTGCGATTTAAAGGTACGCAAGGTAAAAAAATCGGTGAAGATTTTTTTATGAGTAATAATGCCTGAGATTAAGGCAATCAACATAATAAAAGCTGCTAAAGATACGACCAACCGCCCAATTAATATCGGGACACCAAAAAGTTGATAATGGAAACGGTAGAAAAAGTCACCGCCTTCAGTCGCAGAAAGTTTTAATTCTTGACCAGTGTTTGCATCGAGGGTTGCATTTCCATAACTACCATCTGGTTTTTCCCAATACATCGTATTTACCGGACTTTCAGGTGTAGCAACAGTTAAATACCAAGATTTAGCATCTGAAGCGTGTTCTTGTAAGTATTGATATGCCGTTTTAATTGCCACATCTTGTTTTATTTCAAATTGTGCAAGGGGTGGTTGCATCCACAAATTAATTTCATGGCGGTAATAAGACAAACTTCCCATTAAAAAAATAGCAAATACGAGCCATCCAAAAATTAAACCAGTCCACGAGTGGAGCCATGCCATAGATTGACGTATACCTTTATGCATAACCTACCGTCCGTGTCACAATAAAGAAAAGGGCAAATAATGCGATTGATAAAATGGTCAGTCGCAATAATGATTGGATGCAGAAACCAACAATCACGAAAAATACATAAAACAAAATAGAAATAAAGGCCGCCAAATAGATAGCTTCTGGTTTGTCTAAGTTCAAATGGAAAATTTCAGTTAGTCCAAGACTTAAGTACGCCATACAGGCATAACCCATACCGAAAACAATTAAGAATCGATAGAAAACTTTTATGCGATATAACATCGGAAGATTTAAAGTTCTGGACATATTTACTGACACATAAAAAATAAAAAGAAAGCCAACCCCAAATTGGGATTGGCTACGCTATTAATATTTAAACTTTACAGCAACTGTATAGTTGGCTGGGGCACCATAAAAAGCCTGCCCATCTGGGAAACTATTTAAATATTTCTTGTCAAAAATATTATTACCATTTGCTTGAAGCGTAATATGATCATTGACTTCATAGCTTGCCATTAAATTGACTAAAGCATATGCATCTTGTTTGATCGTACCGTTTACATTTGAGTCATATAACTTTATCCCATCTTGCCACTGTAAACCTGCACCAACTTTAAGCTTAGGTAAAACTGGCGGAGTATAGGTAGTTAGCAAGTTAAGTGTCTGGTTTGGATTGTATGTTCTTGCTTCGCCACCATTTTTAGTGTCTTTAATACTAAATTGAGCATAGCCGAAAGAAAGATTTACGTTATCAGTAATTTGACCTGATAGACCGACTTCTACACCTTGCGATTCTAGATCACTCGTTGGTACTTTTCGGTTAAGTGGGTTTCCATCCGAGTTACGTAAAGGGTAATTGTTTTGTTCAGTTTTAAATACTGAAAGTGTGCCTGTTAAACGGTCATCTAGCCATGAGCTTTTTACACCCATTTCATAGCTTTTACCTTCAATAGGTTTTAAAGCTTGATTGGTATCTTTATCAATACCAGTTTGTGGACGGAAAATAGAGGTATAACTCATGTAACCCGTATATTCAGGTGTAAAATTATAGGTTAATCCGACATATGGAGAAACTTTACTTTCACTATATGTCATTGGTGAGCTATAACTTTCGCCTTTACTCTCAGCTTGAACATAGTTTGCACCAAGTAAAAGTTTTAAATCTTCATTAAGATGTAAACGTGTCGCGGCATAAATTGAGTTAATATTTTGTTTATAGTTAGCCGCTTCTGTGAAATCTGACCAAGTTATAGATTGCGGTGTCCAACTTGTCCAATCGGTAGTAGTTGACTTTATAACGTTACTATCGTTAATCGTTCCTGTAGATTGTTTATCTTGTTGATGATTACGTATATAGCTGTAGCCTAGAGTTGCTTCATGTTCTCGGTTAAATAGCTTATAGGTCCCTTCGAGATTAAAATCTACAGCATGTTTTTCTTGATGTTCTTGTCCACCCCAAGGCGTTAGAGAAACACCGGACCCATCAGCTTTTGGGTAACCATAGTAATAGAGAAGACGGCTATTATGCTTCGTATCAAGATAGTTGTAAGTCAGCTTAGCATTCCATTGATCATTAAGTTTTTGCTTTAATTCAACAAAAGCATTTTTTGTCTCATTATCCCAATGTGCCCAATCAGGGTTTGGATTATACGAGCGGTCATAGGAAATTTGTTTACCGTTGGCATCTAATAAAGGTAGTGCACCCCAGTTGTTTGCATTAGGTTTATTTTGTTCTTGGCTATAACCTGCGGTAAGTAAAGTGCTATCTGTTAAATCGGCTTCAACAATACCAGCAAAGCCGTTTTTTTCCGCAGAATATCGGTCTAGGTAAGAATCACCAGTTTGTTCATAGCCCATAATACGGCCACGTACTTTTCCACTTGGTAGAATTGAGCCAGATACGTCAGCTTCATAGCGCTGCGTATCCCATGAACCGTAACTTACACCACCGCTTGCTTGAAATTCTTGTGTTGGACGTTTTCGAATATTATTGATGGTTGCACTCGGATCGCCAAAGGCATTAGTTAACGAGTCAGCTCCTTTAACTACTTCTACACGATCATAAAAGTAAGTATCAGGATTCGTATTATTATAGTTATAACCTGAAAGAGGGAAGCCTACGCCGTCCGTTAATATATTTGAAATTTCAAAGCCGCGAGCCATATAAGTGGTTCGCTCAGTTTCTTGATTAGAGACAGTTACACCAGGGGTATTTCTTAAAACATCACGAGTACTGGTAAGGCCAAAATCTTCAATTTGCTGACGAGTAACGACATTAATGGTTTGGGGTGTTTCCTTAGCCTCAATATTAAGCTTGGTTGCACTACTCGAGTTTTTAACATTATATGCCTTGGTCTGTTCAGAAGACTGCTCTGCATTTGATGCTTTGACTTGAATCGTTTGCAAAGCTTGTACCTGTGCATCTTGGGCATAGGTGAGGTTGGCATAACAAATCGCGCAGGCGATTACAGACAACTTAAATGGTCGAGGTGGGATATTCATAAGATTAAAGATAATGTAAATAATTCTCATTTATTTTATTGTTTGTAAATGTAAGCTACAATTCAAATAACATTGTTAATTTAGATTAAAAGATAGTGCATGAATGTAATTTTAGATAGTGATGTGCTAGGGCTAGGTTTAGCTGGGATTGATTAGGTAAGTTCAAGATTAATAAGTCTCTATGCTAGAATGCGTTATTTCAAATTCTTGGGTAAATCGCCTTGGCAAACCGAAAACTTAAAATAGGCATTGTAGTTGGAGAAGTTTCTGGAGATACGCTCGGCGTAAAACTCATGCGTAGTTTTCGTGAGCAGGGAATCGATGCTGAATTTGAGGGAATCGGTGGCCCTCAAATGATTGCGGAAGGTTTTAACAGTTATTACCCAATGGAAACTCTGTCTGTGATGGGCATTGTTGAGGTATTAAAAGACTTAAAAAAACTATTCGCCGTACGTGATGGCTTAATTAATCAATGGACTCAGCATCCAGTTGATATTTTTATTGGTATTGATGCACCAGACTTTAACCTCAGACTTTCGAAAAGTATCAAAGAAAAGAATCTTCCAATAAAAACAGTTCAATATGTGAGTCCATCAGTTTGGGCATGGCGCCAAGGGCGAGTACATGGCATCAAACAAAGTATAGATTTAGTACTTTGCTTATTTCCTTTTGAAAAAGTTTTTTATGAACAATATGAAGTTCCAGCGGCATTTGTAGGCCATCCACTAGCTAAACAATTACCGCTTGAGAACCCTATTCAAATTGCTAAACAAGAATTGGGTGTTGATGAAAATCAAAAACATATTGCTTTGTTGCCTGGTAGCCGCAAAGGTGAAGTAGAAAGACTTCTTCCTATGCTATTGGGGGCAGCCAATATTTTGCATACAAAATATCCAGATATTCAGTTTTTAATTCCTGCAATTAATGATGCGCGTAAACAGCAGATTGAGCAGGGGGTTGAACAATTAGCACCGCAGTTAAAAGCAAAAATTCATATTTTAGAAAATACGGATAGCGAATCGAAAATTGGTCGTATGGTCATGAACGCGAGTGACATTATTGCTTTAGCGTCTGGAACGGCGACATTAGAAGCAATGCTCATGCATAGACCAATGGTCACTTTCTATAAACTGCATTGGCTAACTTATTTAATTGCTAAATTCTTGGTGAAAATACCTTATTACTCTTTGCCAAATATCATCGCGGGTAAAAAAGTAATTGAAGAGCTGATTCAGGCAGATGCAACACCTGAAAATTTAGCGGCTGAAATAGAAAAACTAATGAATGTAGAAACCGCTCAAATTCAAGTAATGCAACATTTAACTATGCATAAACAGCTTATTTCTGGAAATACAGAAGATCCGGTTCAAGCCATTTTGCAATGTTTGAATAGCTAATTTTTAAGATTTGATTGGCTAATTGCTTTTAATCCAGCTAATGAAAATTTTTTAAAGTGTTCAACTAAATCATGTAATGGCATCTGAGCAATATTTTTAAGTGGCTCAGGTGCTTGAGCATTAGGCCCGGCAATAATAAGCATCATGCACGGGGTCATCACGCTTAAAATACAAGGTAAAACGGCCGGATCATTTTCATCTAAGTTCGCCACTTGACTAATCAACTTTCGAATAAGAAAAAATTTTCTCATTCCAGTTAATTCAATAAAACTTAATAAATGCTCAGACGGTGAAAACAGTTCGCGAATAAAAACTTTGCCATGCCAAACATCTTTTTCCGTCAACTTATGTAGTAAGGTTTCAAGTAATAAACTCAATTTTTCTTCGGGAGAGTAAGTACTTTCAACAAGTTCTAGTAAGTATTGTTCATCTAGATAATGGGCATGAGCTTCCATTAACACTGCTTGATATAGTCCATCTCGGCCATCAAAGTGATAATTAATTGCTGCTAAATCGACATTTGCTACTTTGGCAATTGTTTTGTTTGCTGTTTTTGCAAAACCATATTGGGCGATTAAGGGTCCTGCTGCCTCAATAATTTTAGTCTTTGTCAAATCACCATCACTTCGTCTAGATCTGGACATGTTTAAACCTAATTTTATTTCATCATAAAAGTATATCTTTTATTCAAAGATTAAGGTAATTTAAATTTAAATTGAATTTAAACTATGTAAATTTGAATTTAATAAGAAGGCCAAAAAGATGAATAAAAAAGTGATTGCCGGCATTTTAGTTGTTATAGCTGTAGTTGCCATCGGCTTTTGGGTATGGGGATATAATCATAAAAAACAATTAGATAATAATGTATTAACTTTATATGGAAATGTGGATATCCGCCAAGTTTCACTTGCATTTGAACAGTCTGGCCGTATTCAGAAACTTTTAGTTCAAGAGGGCGATAAAGTTCAAGCAGGTCAAGTACTGGCGACTCTTAATACTAATGCATTACAAATTCAGGCAAAGCAAGCTCAAGCACAACTTAAAGCTCAACAAGAGGCAATTATTAAACAAGAGATTGGAGCTCGCCCTGAAGAAATCACCCAAGCAAAAGCTCAACTTGCGTCTGCCCAAGCTGAGCTTGATAAAACCAATAAAAACTTGCAACGCTTACAAATTTTGGTAAGTAGTACCGATGGTCGAGCAATTAGCCAACAAGAACTCGACTATGCCAAAAGTAATCAACATAGTGCTGAGGCAGCGGTCCGTGAAAGACAAGCCAATTTAGAATTATTAATTAAAGGTGCACGAAAAGAAGATCGTGAAGCAACCAGAGCACAGTATGAAGTGACTAAGGCTAATTTAGATTTAATTAACTATAACCTTACTCAAGCAGAACTAAGGTCTCCTGTAAATGCAGTGGTACGAGCTCGGTTGCAAGAAGTTGGCGACATGACAACTGCTCAAAAGGCCGTTTATACATTAGCCTTGACCAATCTAAAATGGATTCGGGTGTATGTAAATGAACACGATTTAAGTTCAATTAAAATGGGAGGCACGGCTCAAGTCATTCGTGATGCTTATCCCAATCAGCCTATTAATGGAAAAATTGGCTATATATCTTCAGTGGCTGAGTTCACACCTAAAACAGTACAGACAGAAGAGATTAGAACAACACTTGTTTACGAAGTTCGGGTGTATGTACATGATCCGAATGATCAATTAAAAATGGGTCAACCTGTGACAGTAAAAGTCTCACTTGCTTTAAGTGAGAAAGCCTATGATTGATAGTAAAGCAGTGGTTCAAGCCCATAATTTATTCATGACTTTTAAAGCCGAAAATAAAAATTCAGCAGATATTAGTGCAATTGTTGATTTGAATATGCAAATCAAAAAAGGAGAACTTACCGCTTTAGTCGGTCCAGATGGTGCGGGTAAAACAACTTTATTAAGGTTAATTGCAGGACTATATAAAGCGAGTTCAGGTTCTCTTCATGTGCTTGGATTTGATATTGAAAAACATCCTCAAGTTGTCCAAGACCGTATTAGTTATATGCCACAACGTTTTGGACTCTATGAAGACTTAAGTGTACAAGAGAATCTAAATTTATATGCCGACTTACATGGCGTTCCAAAAAATGTACGTAACCAAAGATTTAAACGTTTATTAGAAATAACGGATCTTACTCAGTTTAATCAACGTCTAGCAGGGCAACTTTCTGGTGGAATGAAGCAAAAACTAGGATTGGCATGTACTCTAGTTCGTTCCCCAGAGTTACTCTTGCTTGATGAGCCTAGTGTTGGCGTAGATCCTTTATCAAGACGGGATTTATGGATCATTATTGAACAACTTGTTCAGGAAGAAAATTTAAGCGTAATTATAAGTACCGCTTATATGGATGAGGCAGAAAAGTGCGCTTACGTATATATCATGCATGAAGGCAAAATTTTAAGACAAGGTTCACCTGAGCAATTAAAAGCGTTAGTACATGAGCAAACATGGAAAATAAAACCTTCAGAGCAGATTAAGACTCGGATTGTACAAGCCCAGTTACTTGGAAATTCTGGAGAGATTATTGATGCAGTGCCAAGAGGAGAGCAAGTAAACTTTATTAGTCGCCAAAAAGAACTATCAACAGATATTTTACCTCTGGGGCTAGTGGCAAATAGGCGAACACCTGAACTCGAAGATGCTTTTATGATGTTGTTACAGCAAAATCAAAAACAACAAATCTCTATTTCTCAGCAGGCTTTTCGATTAGAACAAAACAATAATTCGCAATCAGACCAAGCGGTCATTGTAGTTAAAGATTTAGTCAGAACTTTTGGTGATTTTACTGCTGTTGCCAATACGTCATTTACTGTACAGCGTGGAGAGATCTTTGGGTTACTCGGGCCAAATGGAGCTGGTAAAACCACGACATTTCGCATGTTATGTGGGTTACTACCGGCAAGTAGCGGTTACCTAGAAGTTGCAGGTAAAAACTTACGGACGGCCCGTGCTGAAGCAAGAGCTAAAGTAGGCTACGTCTCTCAAAAATTTGCACTGTATAGCAATTTAACTGTGTTGGAAAACTTAAAGTTCTTTGGTGGAGCCTATGGTTTATCGGGCAAAAAACTAGATCAACAAATTGATAAAGCTTTACAACAATATGATTTAAAGCCGCAAATTAAAAGCGGTGATTTACCTGGTGGTTATAAACAGCGCTTATCTATGGCGGCTGCATTATTACATGAACCAGAAATTTTATTTTTAGACGAACCTACGAGTGGAATAGACCCGCTTGCACGGCGTTTATTTTGGTACAGCATTGGTAAACTCGCAAATCAAGGCATTACCATCATTATTACCACCCATTTTATGGAGGAAGCAGAATATTGTGACCGCATTGCCATACAAGATGCAGGAAAGTTACTAGCCCTAGATTCTCCTCAACAGGTTCGCGAATTGGCAAGTAAAGATAAACATATTGTTGATATGAATGAGGCTTTTATTGCAATTGTGGAACAAGCACGTGCATTAAGGCATGCGGGTTAGGAGACCTACAATGAGCTTTGCATTTTGGAGTCGCTTGAAAGCTTTAGTTCGGAAAGAAACTAAACAGCTTCTTCGTGACAAAAGCAGTCTCGGAATTGGCCTAGTTTTGCCTGTTATCTTAATTTTACTGTTTGGTTATGGACTTTCTTTTGACTTGAACCAAGCACGAGTTGGTGTTGTAGTTGATCAGTCCTCGCCGCAGGTCAATCAGGTCTTAGCTGGCTTAAATGGATCGCTATATTTAACCAGTCTAAAATTTCATAATTTGCCTGAAGCAGAACAGGCCATTCGAAATGGCAAAATTGATGCAATTTTGCATTTGCCTTCCGATTTTGCAAGTCAGGCCCAACAAGGTAACGCAAAGGTTCAATTGCTATTAAATGGTAGATCGACCACCATAGCAACTGCTTTAGAGGGGTATGTCGCGGGTGCTTTGGCTACCGCGCCATCAATACAAATTGATCGTAGCCCAATATTAGCATCTGCAAGCGCCGTTAAAATTGAACAAAGAATATGGTTTAACGAATCTGGTAATAGTACTTGGTTTTTAGTGCCGGGTTTAATGGTACTCATTTTAACTTTAATTGGCGCATTTTTAACGGGTCTGCTTATTGCGCGTGAAAGGGAAAGGGGAACATTAGAAGCCTTATTTGTCACGCCAGTACGGCCATTTGAAATTGTGTTGGCAAAACTCATTCCGTACGTTGTTGTCGGCATGATTGATATCGTTATTTGTATTGTTGCTGCACATTTTATTTTTGAAGTACCTATGCGCGGTTCATTATTCTCAATTTTATCTGCTTCATTTCTATATTTAATCGTTTCATTATTACTTGGTTTAACTATATCTGGCTTTGCCCAAAGTCAGTTTCAGGCGAGTCAAATTGCTTTGTTGGCAAGTTTTATGCCAGCGCTGATGCTTTCAGGATTTGTTTTTGATACACGCAACTTGCCTTTGGTTGTGCAAATTATTAGCCAGTTACTTCCAGCGACGCATTTTATGGTTTTAATTAAAACTTTATTTATGGGAGGGGATGATTGGAAGCTATGGTTTAAAGAGTGCGGTATTTTATTGGGATATATCGTTGTTTTGATATGTGCTGTGAACTTTTCACTGAAAAAACGGTTGAGATAAAGTTATGTGGCAGCAATTAATCACGTGGCTGAAACACTTAAGTTTTTTAGTCAAAAAAGAATTCTTAACCATTTTTAGTGATCCTGCAAATAGGGCTATTCTATTTGTACCCGCCCTGATGCAAGCACTTTTATTTGGGTATGCGGCTACTTATGACGTTAACCATGTAGATTATGCAATTTTAGATCAGAGCAACGGGCAGGTTTCACATGAGCTCATCTCGAAGCTCGATGGCTCTGGTATTTTTAAGCGTGTTGCAACACTGGAATATACCGAACAAATCAAACAGGTCATTGATAACCGTCAGGCATTGCTCGTAATTACGATCCCCAATGATATCGAAAGTAAATTAAATAATAACCAAAGCGCTCCTATACAGGTCATTGTTGATGGCAGGAATTCATCTACAGCTATGGTCGCAGGGTCATATCTAAGTAAAATTATTGGTCAATTCAATCAGCAAAAGTTTAATTCAGCTTTACCGATTAGCCTTGAAACAAGAACATGGTACAACCCAAATCAGGAATCTCGTTGGAGCTTAATGCCTGCATTAATTGCAGCATTAAGTATGATGCAGACATTACTTTTATCTGCTTTATCAGTTGCGCGTGAACGTGAGCAGGGTACGTTTGATCAATTATTAGTGACACCTTATACGCCATTACAAATTATGATTGGTAAGGCTTTGCCGCCGATTTTTGTAGGTTTGATGCAATCGACCATTATTTTATTGATTATTTTGTTCTGGTTTAAAATTCCAATGAATGGCTCTATTGGACTGCTTTATTTTGGATTATTCAGCTTTAACGTGGCTGTAGTTGGTGTGGGCTTATCAATTTCAGCTTTATCATTAAATATGCAACAAGCCATGCTTTTTACATTTTTATTGATTATGCCTTTGATGTTACTTTCAGGCTTACTGACACCTGTAGAAAACATGCCAAAAGCATTACAAGTAGCAACTTATGCAAATCCATTAAGATTTGGAATTAACTTAGTACAGCGGGTTTATTTGGAAGGTGCAAGCTTTGCACAAGTCAAATTGAACTTTTTACCAATGATTGTGCTGGGGATAGTAACTTTACCTTTAGCAGCTTGGTTGTTTAGAAATAGATTATCTTAGTTATATTAATTAAAAAGCCCCATTTTTATGGGGCTTTTTTTAAAGCAACTTATGCACGTACAATCAGCTCATAACCTGTATATTTACGGATATTAATAACACCAATATCAAATATTAAATATTGGCCCTTAATACCTTGCAATACTCCACGAATTTTTGGTGTTTTATCTAAGTTTAAAGACTTAATTTTTTCAGGATATTGTTCAACTGGATAAACAAACTCACGTGGCAATTCATTTTCTAGTAATTCAACCGTTTCGTTAAATTCAAGATTTTGGCTAAATTCTTCACGAATAGTTTGAATTTTAGGAGCGAATTCTTCAATTAACTGATCACGTTGTTCAATCAAATTTAGAGGTTCAGCTTCGCCTTTGAGAAGTTTACGCCAATCTGTCTTATCCGCAATTAAGGAACCAAACATGGTTTCAAGCTGGCCAGATAAACGACGTGAACCAACTTTTAAAATAGGTAAGGCTTGAGTTGCCCCTTGATCTAACCAACGACCAGGCATATGGCTAACGCGAGTAATACCTACTTTTAAAGCACTTGAATTTGCCAAATACACAATATGAGGCTGGAAACATACGCTGTGGGCAAAATCATCTTCACGACATGTACCCAAATGGTAGTGGCATGTTTCAGGTTTCATAATGCAAAGGTCACATTCCGCTTTCGTTTTAAAGCATTTAAAGCAGTGGCCTTGCGAATAAGACTTTGGTGTTTTAGCACCACAAGAGGTGCAATAAATATTACCTGTCCATTCGATTTCTAGTTCTTGTCCTAAATTAAAAGGAAGATCAATTTCTGAACGGTCTAATACAAATTTGTATTCAACATTTGCCTTGGTTGTCTGTTGATCAGTTACACTAGCATCTTTTAGGCCTGCATGCATTTTATGGCAAATGCCTTGTAGTTCCATAAAGTTTAAACTCACATCTTTCAATTAAGGGTTGCAGTTATGGCTGAACAAAATGTCATCACTTCTATGCTAGACGATTTATCAAACGAACAGCCTATTCATACTGCACTTTGTATTGGCCAGAAAATTGACCAGAATAACGCAATTCAATGGCACTATTTTACCGTAACTGAGCTGTTAAGTCTGCCTTTTACTCAGCGTTATGATTTGGGTTTTGTATTGTTTGATACTGATGAAATGCAGGACATTAGTGATGTGCAGAAATCACAATTATTAGTAAAGCTAAGAGATTTATTAGCAAAACGAATTGTTGTCGTGAGCAAACGCAGTGATGAACAGCTTCTGCGTTCTTTAGGTTTTACCCAACTTATTGATAAGACTTCACATGATAGTGATTTTGCTTTATGGCAATTTAATATTTTGACCTATAAGCATGTCCCAGACTGGTTTAATTCAAAATTTTGGGCAAATCCAGAAAATTGGAATAAATTCCGTTGGTAAAAGACCTTGCAATCTCTTTCAAAATTTAACAATTTGATTTTTGCTGTCTTAACAAAAAAACGCGTATGCTCATGTATAAACCATACATAAGAGTTACTCATGACAAATTTAAGCAACATTGTAGAAGTTTTGGCTAAGCAAGCTTTAGGTGGGAATCAGCAAGCGTCAGGTCAAGGTGGTTTAGGTGGAATTTTAGGTTCTGTACTAGGACAAATGGGTGGTAATACTTCATCTGGTGCCCAAGGTGGTCTTGGTGGAGTATTGGGTTCTGTATTGGGACAAGTCACTGGTAATAACAACACACCTCAAGCTGGTGGTGGTGTACAAAGTTTATTAATTGCAGTGGTACCTTTAATCTTAGGTTGGGTTCAGCAACAAGGTGGTTTACAAGCTGCTCTTGAGAAATTAAAAGGCGCTGGCTTAGGTAGCCAAGTTCAAAGTTGGGTTGATCCAAACCAAAGTAATAGTGAAGTTCCGACCCAGCAATTACAAAGTCTGTTTAATCCAGCAGACATTGAACAAGTTGCTCAGCAAGCTCAAGCACCAAAAGAACAAGTTTATGGTGCAATCGCTTCTGTCTTACCTCAAGTCATTGATTCTTTAACACCTCAAGGTGAGAGTACAGATCATCAAGAAGCTAACCAAGATATTCAAAATGTGATGAATCTTGTAAGTGGTTTCTTAAAATAAAATATAAATTTTTTAAAAGCCGATATTTTTATATCGGCTTTTTTGATAGCACAATAAAATAAAAGGGCATAAGCCCTTTTATTTTAGATATGAATCGAACATAACTGATTAGAAGTTATATTCAATACCAGTACCTACAACAGTTTGTTTGTCGTCGTCGTTCAACCAGTCACGTTTTTGTTGAGCAACGATACCGTAGAAGCGAGCTTGTTTATTGATTTGATAATCAAGACCTAAACCATACAAGTCAATTTTACGATCTGCCTGACCACTTACTTGTGTTTCAGCAGAAGCATATTCTGCTTTTACTTTAAGTTTAGTGTTAGGAATTTTATAAGCAGCAGTTACCGCGTATGCTTCTTCTTCTAAACCACGGTAAGCTTTACCAGCTTTATCGATTGAACCATCTGATTTATATGTTTGACCATATGCAGTCAAGTCATCAGTAGGTTCAGCATGTTGCCATAAAGCACCTACTACAAAACCAGATTTAGCAATGTCATAAGAACCAGTTACACGGTAAGCGTCTGTATAAACATCTTTCAAACCGTAAGCAGCATATTTACCTTTGATACCGAAGTCACCAGCAGCAGCGATTGCTAAACCTAAGTCTTTATTTTCATAACCTAGAGAAGTCGAAACTGAATCGAAGCTATCATTTTTGCTGTCTTTACCAGTTTCGCCTTTTTTACTATCAGAAGTGCTTTCACCAGTTTGAGCCATGATATTGAATGTCAAACCAGCTAATAATTTAGGGTCTAATTCAAAACCAACTACGTTATCTAAACGGTTTTCACCGTACATAATATTTGTAATATCTAAACGTGTGTCATCGTTAAAGATGTCTTGGTTGCTACCAGCAGAGGTTTTGAAGTAAGAGTCATATTTACCTACTTTTAACGTACCGACGCCTTCAGTTTTTAAACCAATAAAACGGTTACGGGCGCTAAGGTCAGTATCTGAACCAGAACCATCAGTAGAAATTGCCCATTCAGCTAAATAAACAGCAGATAGCTTATCAGTCAACTTCTCTTCGCCTTTTACCCCAATACGAGAAGAGTTTGAGTTAACTTCGGTAACGTCACTTTTACCATCGAAATTTTTGTTGTCAACTTGGTTAATGGAAACGTTTAGTTTGCCGTACAAAGTTGGCGCTGCTTGCACCGCGTTTACGCTCAAAGTTGCAACTGCGGCAGCGAGAAGCAATTTCTTCATTGAGATTTCTCCAAAAGGTATTTTTAAATGGCGTATGCCTAGCTAACTTTTATTTTTTAGTTGGCTTATGTACAAAAAGTTACAGAAGCTCACCAACTTGCTAAGAAGTATCTGTAAACTTTGTGACAATGGAGTGAAGAAGAAATGACAGTTTTATGACAATTAAAAATTGGAAATACTTTATTTTCTTTTGATTTTATTACACTTTTTAAATAAAAAAAGCGGAGTTTAAACTCCGCTTTTATCTCTTAAAATCAAAGTGCTGCTTTAATTTTCTCAGCCAAAGATTTGATTTTATTTTGGTCTCCTAATTGCGCCGCATGTTTGCCAAGTTGGTGAACATTTGTCGGAATTAGGTGAAAATGAACATGAGGGACAGTTTGTCCGGCAGCTGCTCCTGATAACTGCATGAGCACAATTCCATCCAAATTTAATGCAGTTTCCATTGCCTTAGCAATTTTTTGCACGATCTGGATGGTATAAGCTGCCGCTTCAGGAGGTAAATCAAGTAAAGTTACTGCAGGAGTTTTTGGAATAACTAATGCATGACCATCGGCTTGGGGCATAATATCCATAAAAGCTAGAACTTGATCATCTTCATAGAGTTTTATCGCTGGAAGTTCACCACGTAAAATTTTTGCGAAGATATTTTGATCATCATATGCCATGTATTATTCCTTTAAATACTATTTACATTTCAATTCTTTTTGACGTTCTTTAATTGCGTCTAGACGTTGCTGCTCTTTATCAGAGAATTTTGGCTTAGTCGTATGACAGTTTTCATTACCATATTTTTCTTTAGCATCTTGGTCTTTAAAACAAAAGCCTTTTGACGCATAAATCAAATTGTAATCATCTTGCAATTTTTGACATTCTTGCTCAGGTGTTGCAGCTTGAGCACTGAAACAGGCAAGGGTCACCATTCCAGCGAATACCGCAACCATTAATTTATTCATGAGCTTTTCCTCAGTTAAAGGTATGAACCTGTACTCAATATAAGGTTTATTCCCAATATTTCAATGACTATTAATTACTCAAGTGTTATTTAAAGCCATATTTCACCTTATAATATAAAAAAGCTTTATATATCAAGATCTTTTTTATAATCTGTTTTAAATCAAAAGATTAGATATATTTTATATTAAACAATTAAAATATATACTTAACCAATATTTAAAGTCATGATTAAAATTTTATAGTAATGAAATAAGTACGTTATATGAGTAACATCGGTTCTTGTTTATGCCATAAAGTAAAATTCTCTGTACCTTGTGAAATCAAAACGGTTTATCACTGCCATTGCAGCTTATGCCGAAAACAAACAGGTACTGGAGCGAATGCCGCTACTTTAGTAAAAGAAAATCAGTTTAATTGGTTGATGGGTAAGGAATATGTGGCTACCTATAAAAAAGAAACTGGTTTTACTTCATCATTTTGTAATAGATGTGGCTCGCCTGTCCCTAATAAAATTAATGGTACAAACTATATGTGGATTCCATTAGGACTTCTTGAACAACCGTTTAAACCAGATTTAAAAATTAATTTTTGTATAGAGTCAAAACATGATTGGGTTGTGTTAGGGGATGCTCATAAAAACTTTGCACATTTACCTGAGTTAGAAGAGTTTTTAAAATATTTTGAATAACACTATTTAACTTTTTATATATTTTAATAATTTTTAAGTATTCTTTACATAAATGATGTGTGTTCACTGTTGAATATATCCGATATTTATTTGAGCATGAAATCACATAGCTAAAAAAAGGATGGTTCACATGATAGATGAAGAAAAGCCTTTAAATTTTGAAGATGATGACGAGCCTCTTGATTTTGAAGATGAAGAATTCATAGACGATAAAAAAGAGGACGAAATGTATAACTCGATTACTAAAGATGGCTCTAGTGTCGATCCTGCTGATGATGGGACACGGCATATTCGTCCTGAAGACGGCGATCCGATTGAAATTGATGAGTAAATGCATCAGTTTAAAAAAGATTAGTCTTTTTAATCTTTAAGTATAAGTGTAATATCCGAGCGCTGTCACAAACAGCAAAAAGTCCTGAATGATCAGCGCAAAAAATCAAAAAGGGTAAAGCCTGCTTACAAAGCGGGCTTTTTTTGTATTTATAAAAATCTAGACTAAAGAAAGTAAGTAAACGCTTTTAAGAAAATATTTAATTTTTCAAAAAATATTTAACAGAAGAGAAGAACAGATACAAATACTTAGTGTTTGTAATGTGCATTTAAGAGGAGTACAAAGGTAAATAACAAAAATAAGAAAAGTAAAAAGATCATAAGTTAAAACATATCATTAAATTATTTAGGTATTTTACACAATTTAACACTTTATGCAAATTACTTTACATTTCATTGAGTTTTTGTAAAGAATTGGCTTAGTCCTAATCGTTTTAAAAATGTGACAATCAGTGGATAATTTGTTAGATTGTTTGATTTTTATAATAACAGGTGAGACAGATGAAGAGATTGTTACTTGTATTGGCTACAGGATTTGGTTTAGATGGGTGTGCATCGTTAACACAAAAAGCAGATGAAAATTATATTACTAAATCGCCTGTTACTCCGGTCAATACTGCCTTTAATGCCACTAAAGTACTTGAACATGGAATTTTTACTGAGCAGGATATTGCTGATATGCCTGAACACTCAAGTATAAATTCCCGCTATAAAATATCTTTTTAAAACGTTGCTGAAAATTATAATTAAATAGTTAAACTAAATAATCCTCGTAAATTAGCTAAAATCTAGAATTTGCTAAGAACTTATTTAGTAGTAGCTATTTAGGATAAAACCACCATTTAGGTAGTTTTTAAAAAGATAAAATGTTAAATTTTAATCATTGAAAAAATTGGTTTTATAAATGAAAAACGTCATTATTTTAACTTCTATATTGTTATTAAGTGGGTGCACAATTAATTCTAAGTTATTATCACCAGCAAAAAGTGATGATGACAAAATTATTGTAGAAGCAGAAAAGTACAAGCAACAATATCAAAAAAAGATCTTTAAAATTTGGAATGTTCCGCCTTCTTCAGTGGGAATGAGTGCTAGCGTTAAAGTCTTTTTAAGTGATACTGGTGAGATTGAACAAATTATTTTTCTAGATAAAGAAGACCAAAAGTTTAAGTCGAGTATTGAAAAGGCAATATGGCGTGCAAGTCCCTTTGTTTTACCTTCTAATCCGGAAGTTAGAAAACAAGTAAGAAAGTTCAACATTAAATTTACTGCAAAGTAATTTTTAAATATGAACTTGGCCTTACATTAAAAAACCACCATTTGGTGGTTTTTTTATTAAGAATTGATAGAGATACAAATTATAACTTTATTTTATTAATTATTGAAAAACTAATCATTATTTTTTATCTACTTTTTCTTTTATGGTTAACTCATCAAAGAAGAGGAATAAGCCATGTTGAATCAACATGAGATAAATTTAAAACAGTATCAAAATAAATCTTTAAGTTATTTGAATAGCACCGCTCACTCTGAAGGGGTCGAGTTTGATAAATTCATTAAAGAAATTGATGAATATCCAAATGCTGTTGTTTTAGATTTAGGTTGCGGTGGTGGTCATGTAGCTTATAACGTTGCTCGCCATGCAGATCTGGTTTTTGCTTATGATTTATCTCATGAAATGCTCGATACAGTGTCAAAAGCTGCCAATGCTCGAAAAATAAAAAATATTTTTGTACAACAAGGCATTGCTGAAGATATGCCTTTTACTGATGAACAATTTGATGTAATCATTAGTCGATATTCTGCCCATCATTGGCAGCATGTCCCAACAGCAATGAAAGAAATAAATCGTGTATTAAAGCCAAATGGCACTGTTATTTTTGTTGATATTATTAGCTCAAGTTTCCCTATTTTAGATACATTTTTACAGACTATAGAAGTGATTCGAGACCCTAGTCATGTAAGAAATTACAGTATTAAAGACTGGGTTCACTTTATTGAAGATGCTGGTTTTGAATTAACAATTTTAGAAAAACAAACCCTCAAACTAGATTTTGATAGTTGGGTACAGCGCATGAAGACACCTGAAGATCAAATAAAAACGCTTAGGTATCTCCAAGAAAATGCAGCAGATGTTGTTAAAAAGTATTTTAATATTCAAAAAGATGGAAGTTTTGAAAGTAAGGTCGGGTACTTTGTATTCAAAAAACTATCCTTCTAGTGAGTTTTAGCTTAGATTTGTTTTCATAGAGAAAGCGTTAGATAAAAGCCCTCATATAGATGGCTTTATTATGCCTAAATTTAGATTTTTGTTGAACGCTTACTCAGCCATGTTGCTAGCTTTGGCCAGAATTCCTGCGCACTTGCTTGGCTTGACATTAGACCTAAATGACCACCAGGAATAAGAGTAAACGTAACATCTTGGCTACAGGTTAACTGGCTTAATGGCTGAGCTGCATCAGCCGTAACTAATTGATCACTACGGCCAGCTCCAACTAAGAGTGAACAGTCGATATTTTTTAATTCGATTTTTTTATCTTTTAACTGAATAGAACCCTGTCTTAATGGATTTTGCAGCCAAACATTAAATAACATGTCCTGATTAATACCTCCCGGATAATCAATCATATTGTTTAAAAAACTGCTTAATGTGGCATGTTCTTGTACGAACTGAAGGTCATTAAGGTTCTTAAGTAATTGAATATGACCATCGAACCAGCCTTTAGGGTCAAGAATTTTAAAGCCTATGGAATTTAAAATGCCCGGAGTATGAATCAAACGCTTCGGTAAACCTGAGTAAATACGTTCCTGAAGCTTTTTATTACGGGCAATAGTGTTGTTTATGGTTCGGTAGAGTTTTCCAATATAACCAGAAGCATAGCTATCGATTGGGCTACCTAAAACTATAAGGTTTTTGACATAATTTGGATGATTATGCGCTGTATATAAAGTAACGAATATGCCAGCCATACTCCATCCGTGTAGAGAAATTTGATCACTGCCTGAATGTGTGCGAACAAACTCTATAGCTTTAGGAATAAAATCTTCAATAAACGATAAAAAGTTAAGATGTCTATCTTTAAAGCCTAAACGCCCCCAATCGACAAGGTATACGTCAAAACCTGCATTTTGGAAGTATTTGATAAGAGAACGATATGGATATAAATCATAAATCGCCATATTAATAGCTAAAGGTGCCACAAATACTAATGGTTCTCTAAAGCTCTTTTCTGTAGCTGCATAATAACGAACACGGGTTTGGTTGAATTCACCAATCACTTCAAATGGAGTGCTTTGTGACAATACTAATGTTTGAGGACGAAATAGTCGGGTAGAGAGGTGCTTGATTTGACTTTGTTCTGAGACAAGGGACTTTAAGCGTTTCATCTTGTTTTACCAACTATACTAAAGATTGATTGAAGTCTAAGCGATAATTTTCAGGTTTACCTTGACCTTAAATACCTTAGGCACTCAAAATGATGATAGTTTTTAGTACATGACCAGTAAAGGCGAACATTTAATGAACCAGTCTGATGATTTAGAATACCAACTTGATACTTTAGCCATTCGTACCGGACACACTCGTAGTTTTGAAGGTGAGCATGGTGAACCAATTTTTTTGACTTCATCTTTTGTATATGAAAACGCTGCTGAAGCAGCTGCAAAATTTTCTGGTCAGGTTCAAGGAAATATCTATTCTCGTTTTACTAATCCGACTGTATCGATGTTCGAAAAACGTTTAGCAGCTTTAGATGGGGCTGAACGTGCCGTGGCTACAAGCTCAGGTATGGGAGCAATTCTATCAATTGCGATGGCGTATCTAAAAGCAGGTGATCATGTTATTTGCTCAAGAGCAGTTTTTGGTTCTATTGTTGCTTTATTTGAAAAGTACATTGCCAAGTTTGGTGTAGATATCACATTTGTGGATCTAAGCGATTTAAATGCATGGAAAAATGCAGTACGTCCAGAAACTAAACTATTATTTGTTGAGTCACCATCTAATCCATTAGCTGAAATCGCAGATATCCAAGCACTTGCAGATATTGCGCATGCAAATGGCGCATTACTTGCTGTTGACAATAGTTTCTGTACACCTGTTTTACAGCAACCGTTAAAGTTGGGTGCAGATCTCGTGATTTACTCTGCGACTAAATATTTAGATGGCCAAGGCCGTGCGTTAGGTGGTGCAGTGGTAGGTAACCATCAACTCCTAGAAGAAGTTTTTAGCGTAGTGCGTACTTTAGGGCCATCTATGAGTCCGTTTAATGCATGGATTTTCTTAAAAGGATTAGAAACTTTACGTTTACGTATGAAAGCGCACTGTGAAAATGCTCAAAAACTTGCCGAGTGGTTGTCTACCCATGAAAAAGTAGAAAAGGTCTATTATGGCGGGCTTCCAACTCATGAAGGTCATGAACTTGCAGCAAAACAGCAAAATGGCTTTGGCGGGATTGTTTCTTTTGTAGTTAAAGGTGAGCGTGAAGGCGCATGGAAGGTTATTGATAACACCAAATTTATTTCTATCACGGGTAATTTAGGTGATGTGAAATCAACAATTACGCATCCTGCTACAACCACACACGGCAAACTTTCTGCTGAAGCAAAACAAGCTGCTGGTATTCAAGAAGGCTTAATCCGCGTTTCGGTTGGCTTAGAAGATATTAACGATATTATTGGTGATATCTCACGTGGATTAGATTTGATCTAATAAAATTTATATATCTAAGAATTAAGCCACACTCATTTTAGTGTGGCTTTACTTTAAGGGAAGTTACTCACAAACAACGATTGAAATAAAAAAGCTACATTTTGTTGTAAATGAATTAAAAATCACAACGTATAAAAGTTCTAAATTTAATAAAAATAACAAAGTGAGTTTTTAACCATGCTTAAGCCTATAATTATTTTAGTTGCTATAGGGGCAATTGGTTTGGTTGGATACAAAGTATTTGCCCAAAAGGATGAACCGACTCAAATTAACGAAACTGTTTTATTGATTAATGATGCAAATAAATCAGTTGAAGAAGCTGATCATACAATAGAAAAAGCGAATGCCTCTTTTCAGAAAATTCCCTTGAATGAATACAAACCTGACAATAGCACCCTCCAAGCCTCGCAGTAGTTTAACTTAAATTTTAGAACTGGCCTTCGCAGTAAAAAGTTTCGTATAGAAAGCTTTAAATGGATGAGTTACCTAAAAGAGTTTCATAGATACCAATAGAAAACATTAATTTATTGTGTCAGAATTGCGGATTAATTTTGATTTAAACGTACTGACCTCAATGATCTTACTGATCGATAGGGGCGTTCAAAGAGTTTAAGTTCCGAAGTGTTATATGACTATCAATAATACTTGAAATATTTGATAGAGATACGGAGTTAGGTTTATGAATATCAATATGCTCATGCAGCAAGCGCAGCGCATGCAAAAAGATATGGAATCAAATATAAAAAAGGCTAAAGAAGAGCTTGCTCAAACTGAAGTACACGCTGAAGCGGGCGGTGGTTTAGTTAAAGTAACAATGACTGGCCGTTATATCGTAAAACGTATCGAAATTAATCCAGAATTACTTCAAGACGAACCTGATATGATTGAAGATTTAATCGCAGCTGCGGTGAATGATGCTGTGCGTCAAGCTGAAGTAGTTTCTGAAGAAAAAATGCAAAAAGCTAACTCAGGTATGGGTTTACCTCCTGGTTTAGCAGGCATGTTCTAAGGAAAATCAGTGTTTAGCGATAGATTTGAACAACTCGTTCAAGCTTTACGTATTTTGCCTAGCGTTGGACCGAAGTCGGCCCAACGTATGGCTTTACATCTCTTGATGAAAAATCGTGAAGGTGCATTTGCTTTAGCACATGCTCTACATGAAGCATCAAGTTATATTCATGAATGTAGTGTTTGCCACTCTTTAACAGAGCATGAAATTTGTGATATTTGCGCTTCAACAGAAAGAGATGATCAATTGCTTTGTGTAGTTGAGTCTCCGGCAGATGTTATGGCAATCGAGCAAAGTGGTAGTTTTCGTGGCAAATACCATGTGTTGGGTGGACACCTTTCTCCATTAGATGGAATCGGGCCAGAAGAAATAGGCATTCCTTATCTAATCCAACGTTTAAGCCAAGGTACGATCGAAGAAGTCATTTTGGCAACTAATGCTACTGTGGAAGGTCAGGCGACAGCGCATTATTTGGTTGAAGCGACGAAGCATTTACCTATTCACATGACACGTATTGCTCAAGGCGTACCACAAGGTGGCGAGCTTGAATATGTGGATAGTCATACCTTAAGTCAGGCTGTTCATAACCGTATGCGTATGAAATAAGTACCTCGGTGCTTATTTCAAATATTTTTTGAATAATATCATATTATCAAAAAATCTTTTTAAAAGACAAAAACATATTTTTAAAAACGACTCAATGAATATATAAATTAAAAAAAGCTTTTGTAAAAAATAAACATTTAGAAGGATATTAAATTTGAAAAATTTAAAATAATGATCAAAAAATTATCTCTTTTTTGGAAAATTGTTCAAAAATAGATTATTCATCAAGGATTCAGTAGCATTTTTCTAATCCTATGTTATATATACCAGAGTTTAAAGCACTCTTTGCATTTACTTGAGAAAGCATGTTTCAGTTTATCCAACAGCAAACCGAATTGGTTGATGTTCTTCAACAAATGGATCAATGTTCAACTTATGGGCTTGATACAGAATTTATTAAGGTTGATACCCTTTGGCCTAAACTTGGAGTATGTCAAGTCAATGTCAACGGAAATGTATATTTGCTGGATGGAGTGTCTTTAGATTTAAGCGAGTTTTGGAAAAAAATCTTTCTTGCTCAACAAAATATTTTTCATGCATGTGGTGAAGATATTGATTTAATCTATCACTATGCCGATGAACAAAACCTATTAAATGTTTTTGATACTCAAGTTGGATTATCCTTTTTGGGACATGGTTTACAAGTAAGTTATCAAGGTGCATTAAAGCTTTGTTTAGAGGTTGATATTGAAAAGGATCAGACTCGATCAGACTGGTTGGCACGTCCTTTATCTCCGCAACAGCTATGCTATGCGGCAAATGATGTTTTATACCTTATGCAATTGGCTAACCATATTAAAGATCAGCTTAAACAAAAAGGGCTTTATGAGTATGTTCTTGAGGATTGTAGTAGCTTAACCAAAGAAATTATTAGTGAAACACCAACCCCATTGTTATATACAGATGTGGGCAATTATCGTCATTCACGTCGTCAATTAATGCAATTGCAAAATTTAAGTGAGTGGCGTGAAGAGGTAGTTAGAGCAACTAACCAGCCACGTAGTTTTATTCTTAGAAACTCGACGATGATTGATTTAGTCGAAAAAAATCCACGCAATAGTTTCCAATTATCTCAAGTAAAAGATATCCGTCCGAATGTTGTCCGTGAATATGGAAAGATTATTCTTGATCTTTTAAAAGACTTACCTGTTGAAGGACACTGGCCAGCTAAAATTGCTAAACCTTTTAAAATTACATCCAAAGAAACCCTAAATAAAATGGATGCATTGATTGCTAAAGCGATAGAACAAACCTCTATACCTAAAGAAGTTTTACTACGTAAGAAATGGTTAAATGCGATTCATCAGCATGTGCTTACTAAAGGTGATGAACAGGACCTCCCAGATTATTTATTGGGTTGGCGCTATGAGCTTTTAACTAAGCCGCTTATTCAGTTATTTAAAGAAGAGAAAGCCAGTCTTTTATTTTAGGTTTAGGTATTAAGAAAAATTTTCAGTTAAATTGAATTTTAAGATTCAAAATAACTTATCTGATTAATAACTGATCAGTTGGTGTTCGTTAATATAACTTTAAAATAAAATCATTTAATAAGTTAGTCTTTATAAGATTAACTTTTTGTTTAGTTTGAGTTTACATTCTGCTGATTTAATAAAGTTTAAATTATAAAAAGATGAGTTAATCTTAATTATAGAAAGTCATGCTGAATTAAATTAACTTTATTAGTGAGAAAAATTCAATTGTGTATATATACAGGTCTGTATATTCTTGGTAGCAAGAAAAACAATTTCAAAATAAACAATATATAACTATAAGTTTGTTTCGGTGCAGAAATATAGAGGCCTTCTCGGGGAGAGGAGGCCTCTAATTTTATATATGGAGGTGTAAAAAGTTTTTAAAATCAATAATAAGCTAATATTGAGATCATTTTTTTTATGTTATAAATGAAAACTACTAATAATTAGAGATATAAATATGACGAATAATTTTAATGCTGAACAGGCAAGAAAAAATGCGAAAGACGTAAAAATAGATCAAGCACTATTGTTAGAAAAAATTTTATCTGGAACCGAGGAAATCTCGAAAGAAGGTAAGCGACGGGCAGTTTTTCAATTTCCAATAGATGCTTTGCATCCTGAACATATCACACAGGTAGAGGAAGAGTTAAAGACACGAGGTTTTAATGTCTCAACCAATATTGAGCAATCAGGTACAACAGTCAATATTGAAGTCAGTTTCTAAGCTTTTGTTCAATGAAAACGCCCATAATTTTGGGCGTTTTTTATAATTTTTTACAATCTAAATTCATGATAATCAACATATTGTTTGACAGGTTTATCCTTCTTCTGTAGCTTTACTTTTTGAGTGGAATATGGATATGAACTTCCAAACAATACTTTCATCTTTCAAAAATCAATCTACTGGTACAGATGCATTTAAGAATTTAAAAAGTGCCTGTGAACACCATCTCAAACACTCATCAGACCTAAACGAAAAAGCTGTAATTTATCTCATTTATGGGTTTGCCCGTAGTTATGTCATCTTATATGAAGATGAAGCGGTAACTACCGATTTCGCTCAAGCTTCGAAAGAAATGTTAGTGAATTACATGAATCGCTTAAATGAAGCCTTACGTACTCAAGATGACCATATAATCTTAAATACTTTAAATCAGGTAAGTAATGATTATATGCAAGGCTCAAGAATCTTTTAATGCTTGCGTTAACATGTTGATAAGATACTTCTTTAGTCATAGGCCAACTAAAGAAGTATCCAGCGGTAGTTTTAATGTGATTTTTTCTTGCCGCCGCCATCTTGTTTATTGACGGTAGACCATGCAATACGTTCAGCTTCTTCTTGAGAATGACCTCTATCTACTTCACTCTCAACAATATGTTTCGCCTGACGTTTTTGTTTTGCTGTATAAGATGATTTGTCGCCACGAGACATAGCATAGACCTCCATATTTTCTTTTAAGATCTTCTATTATTGAATCATATTAAAAATCAAAAACGGTTAAATAATGTCTTATCCTGTATACATAAGTTGAATCTTATTTAGAGCTTATTTAACTTTATACTTAACCGTAAATTTATAAAATTCAATAGATTAAATCAAAGCTAGTCTGCTTTAGTTCAAATTTTATTGTTTTTAAAATGTAAAATTTTTATTTTATAAAAGTCGACAAAAAGATTTTTTATGTAAAATTAAACAGTTAATGAAGGTTGAAAATTTAAAACTTTGGAAAATTAAAAGTTATTTATCGACCTTAATGATTGTTGTAGGTTAATATTTCGCAAGAAAAGAAAAAACGACTGATGCGTAAACAAACCTGCGTGTGTCTGTCGTTTTTTTTCATGTATGCTGTCCTTAGTTCAAGAGTTGATTTGAAATGCACTGTGATATTTATAGATCGAGCAAAAAAGATGAAATGTACATTTATATTGCTCGTCCAAACTATCCTGATGAAACGGAGCAAGCCGATCCGTTTGAAAAAGTTCCAGAAGCTGTTTTACAAGCCTTTGGCCGTGCAACGTTTGTCATGCATTTAGAATTGGCTCCAACACGTAAATTAGCGCGTGTAAATGTTTTACATGTTCTAGACTCATTACGAACAAAAGGCTTCTTTATTCAGATGCCGCCAGAAGGGTTAATTAACCCAAATGCAGTTGAACCAGAGGGCTTACGTGGTGCGTGAAGATCAAGCTGGAATTTTAAATCAATTACTTTCTTCTCTCGATGCAATTCCTGAAGAGATTATTGCTTTAACAGCTTATGGCGTTGGCGCTATTATTGCCTTGTGGTGCTGGTGGCGTTTAATGCGCCGCTTACCTACCACTTTGGGCGCAATAAGCTGGTTAGTTGTTTTTGCTATTTTGGTGACACCGACTGTTTCGGAAGGGCCTAATGCATCTGTAGCGCCAGCTATTTTTGGACTACTATTTGGTGTTTTAACTAAAGACAGTCCTTTAATCTGGTCAAATTTATCCTTAATTCTGTTTGTAATCGGTCTAGGTTTGGTTATTGGCTATTGTTGGTCAAAATATATAACAAACAAAAGCATGCGTTCCATCTAACCATTGAAATAGAAAAATAAGGTCTCTACATGTCTGCTGATACCCAACATTTTACCGGTACAGATCAATATATCGCGACTGATAGTCTTAAACTTGCTGTAAAAGCAGCTCGTGCTTTGCAAAAGCCTTTATTGGTTAAAGGTGAGCCGGGTACAGGTAAGACTTTACTTGCCGAGCAAGTGGCAGAAAGTCTTGGTTTAAAACTCATTACTTGGCACATCAAGTCAACGACTAAGGCACAGCAAGGCTTATATGAATACGATGCTGTGTCTCGTTTGCGTGATAGCCAACTGGGTGATGATCGTGTTTACGATATTAAGAACTATATTAAGCCCGGTAAATTGTGGGAAGCTTTCACCAGTGAAGAGCGCTGTGTGCTTTTAATTGATGAAATTGATAAGGCAGACATTGAATTTCCAAATGACCTGTTACATGAACTTGATAAAATGTCTTTTTATGTTTATGAAACAGGCGAAACAATTACGGCTACTCAACGTCCAATCGTAATTATTACTTCAAATAATGAAAAAGAATTGCCAGATGCTTTCTTGCGTCGCTGTTTCTTCCATTACATTGAGTTCCCAGATGAAGCAACGATGCGCGAAATTATCTCGGTACATTTCCCGAATATCTCTGCAACTTTGGTAAATGAAGCGCTTCAAGTTTTCTTCAAGCTCCGTGAAATTCCTAACTTGAAGAAACCACCATCTACATCTGAACTGATCGATTGGTTGAGTCTGCTTATGGCAGATGATATGCCTGAAGATGTACTACGTAATCGAGATACATCAAAAGCAATTCCACCTTTGTATGGCGCACTCATTAAAAACGAACAAGATGTGCAACTGCTTGAACGTTTGGCTTTCATGTCGCGACGTTAAAGGAGGGAATAACCCATGTTTGTGCGGTTATTTTACACCTTACGAAAATATGGTGTTCCAGTCACGACTCGTGAACTGATTGACTTAAATCGTGCAGTAAGCGAAGGGCTAGTTTTTGCCGATCAAGAAGATTTCTATCAACTTGCTAAAACCATTTTAGTTAAAGATGAACGTTTTTTTGATAAGTTCGATCGTGCCATGAAAGATTACTTTGATGGCATAGAAACCTTTGATATTGATGAGTTACTCAAGCAAGTCCATAAACTTCCAAAAGACTGGTTCGACTTAGAACTTCTAGAAAAGCATTTAACACCAGAGCAAAGAGCTGAACTTCAAAAAGCAGGTTCTTTAGAAGAACTGATGAAAATGCTAGAAGAGCGTTTACGTGAACAGCATAAAAAACATCAAGGTGGTAACCGTATGGTTGGCACGGGTGGAACTTCACCTTTTGGTGCTTTTGGTGACCATCCGGAAGGCGTCAGAATTGGTGGGCCGGGCCGTAAACGTTCAGCGGTTAAAGTTTGGGAACAGCGTAAATACCAAAATCTAGATGATGACCAAGTTCTTGGTACCCGCCAAATGCAAATTGCTTTACGACGTTTACGTAAATTTGCAAGACAAGGTGCTGCCGAAGAGTTAGACGTTGACGGTACAATCCGTGAAACGGCCAAGCAGGGTATTCTTGACGTCCAAATGGTGCCAGAGCGTCGAAATCGAATCAAAGTGCTCATGTTGTTTGATGTAGGCGGTTCGATGGATGCACACATTGCCCAATGTGAAAAGTTATTTAGCGCAGCTAAAACAGAATTTAAAACGCTTGAATACTTTTATTTTCATAACTGTCTTTATGACTATGTTTGGAAAGATAATTACCGAAGAACAGCGACCCGCATGAATACGTGGGATTTGTTTCATACTTACGGACGTGACTATCGTGTAATTGTCGTAGGTGATGCCAGTATGGCACCGTATGAGCTGAAATCGGTAGGTGGCTCGGTTGAATATATGAATGATGAAACAGGTGAGGTTTGGTTGCGTCGCCTACGTCAACATTTTGATAAAACAGCATGGTTAAACCCTGAAACTGAAGGGTATTGGCATTACACTCAAACTATTGGTTGGATTAAAGAGATTTTTGAAAACCACATGTATCCAATGACTCTAAAAGGCATTGAGGATTTGACGCGTTACCTTTCTCGATAAACTTGATAACTTTAATAATTTAAAAAGAGGGATAATATGCAACATCAAATTAATGGTATTGCTTTACCAAATGAACAAGGATTTTTTGGTGAGTATGGAGGTCAGTTTATTCCTCCGCATTTAAAAGAAGCAATGGATGAAATTAATGTTGCTTATGAAGAAATTCGCCATACACCAGAATTTCAAAATGAATTAGCAGACCTCTTTGCAAATTATGTCGGCCGTCCAAGTCCTTTATTTCATGCAAAACGCCTTTCAGAACAGTTAGGTGGCGCGCAAATTTATTTAAAACGTGAAGACTTAAATCATACCGGTGCCCATAAAATTAATCACTGTTTAGGTGAGGCTCTACTTGCTAAATATATGGGCAAAAAGAAAGTTATCGCCGAGACTGGTGCGGGTCAACATGGGGTTGCTTTAGCAACTGCTTGTGCTCTAGTGGGTATTCCATGTGAGATCCACATGGGTCAAGTTGATATTGAAAAAGAACATCCAAATGTGGTCAAAATGAAAATTTTGGGCGCTCATTTGGTGTCAGTAACTCGCGGTACAGCAACCTTAAAAGATGCGGTTGATAGCGCGTTTGAAGAATATTTAAAAGATCCTAAAAATTTTATTTATGCGATTGGTTCTGTGGTTGGTCCACATCCATTTCCTAAAATGGTTCGAGATTTTCAATCAATTATTGGTAAGGAAATTAAAGAGCAGACGCATCAACGATTTGGTAAAAACCCAGATTATGTTGTCGCATGTGTCGGTGGCGGTTCAAATGCAATCGGTGCGTTTACAGCTTTTTTAAACGATTCAGATGTGAAACTTGTAGGAGTTGAACCTGCTGGGCATGGGCTAGATACAAATATGCATTCGGCAACCCTAACATTAGGTAAACCGAGCCAAATTCATGGTATGGCATGTTATGTTCTTGAAAATGAGGCTGGTGAACCTTTACCTGTGCATTCTATCGCTTCAGGATTGGACTATCCTGGTGTTGGGCCACAACATAGTTTCTTAAAAGATTTAGGCCGTGTGGAATATAGCACTGCAACTGACCAAGAATGTTTAGATGCGTTTATGACCTTATCACGAGTTGAAGGTATTGTTCCTGCGCTTGAAAGCTCACATGCTGTCGCATGGGCAATACGTGAAGCGTCAAAGCGGCCGAAAGAAACCATGATCGTGGTGAATCTATCGGGTCGTGGCGATAAAGATTCTGATTATGTGGCAGAAAAACTTAAGCTTTAAACTAAATATACTTAAAGAGCGGCCCATTTCGAAAGGCCGCTTTTTTATTTTATAGACTAAATTTTACCCTACTTAAAAGTTCATTATTTCTTAATTAAAACAAAGTATTTTGTTTTTGAGCCGTGACTGTTCGTGATAGATATGTAAAACACTGGTTCACAAGGCAAAGCGTTGCTTTGCACTACCTCACTCAGTAGAATAGTCACTTTGCAAAATTTGCCTTTGGAGACGCCTAAGTGGAGCGACCGACGATTAGCCCTGAACATTTACAGGAAGCTGCTGAAAATTTATCAACAATTCGAGATTTTATTCGTTTTGGGGTGTCAGCATTACGTCAATATGATGCACATTTAGGACAAGGTACTGAAGATTATTTCGCAGAAAGCTCTGCATTAGTTTTACAAACCTTATCTCTTGAATGGTCAGCAGATTCAGAGATTTTAGATGCGAAGCTTTTACCAAGTGAAAAAGCAGAATTCTTAAGCTTGTTGGAACGCCGTATTAATGAGCGTATTCCGACTTCTTATTTATTAAATTTAGCTTATTTCTTTAATAAGCCATTTTATGTGGATGAGCGCGTACTTATTCCTCGCTCACCAATTGCAGAGTTAATTGAGCAACGTTTTGCGCCATATTGTTTAGATGAAAATGGCCAAATGCGTGAAGCGCTTAATAACTTACCAGAAAATACCAAGCCTAAAACGCCACAACGTATTTTAGATATGTGTACAGGTTCTGGCTGTATTGCGGTAGCTTTAGCTTATGCTTATCCAGATGCAGAAGTAGATGCAACAGACATCTCTAAAGAAGCTTTAGAAGTAGCATCAATTAATGTTGAACATCACAATAAACAATACCAAGTTGCATTACTTGAGTCGGATTTATTTGAAAAAATTCCAGCTGAAAACCAGTACGATTTAATTGTAAGTAACCCTCCGTATGTTGATGCCGAAGACATGGCTGACTTGCCGGAAGAGTTTTTACATGAACCTGAACTTGCATTAGCAGCAGGTCAGGATGGTTTAGACTTGGTTCGTAAAATGCTTGCTCAAGCGGCAGATTACTTAACGGAAGATGGTCTTATAGTTATTGAAGTCGGTAACTCTGAATGGGCTATGCGCCAAAACTTTAATACAGTTGATTTCAACTGGCTTACTTTCCAAAAAGGTGGTTCAGGTATTTTTGCTTTGACTGCTGAACAATGTCGTCGTTATAGAAAATTATTTGAAGAACAAGTTTAAGGAGTTGGACATATGGCAGGGAACAGTATTGGACAACTCTTTCGTGTGACTACATGCGGTGAATCGCATGGGGTTGGTTTAATGGCAATTGTTGATGGAGTGCCACCAGGCCTTGCATTAACCGAAGAAGATTTGCAAAAAGATCTGGATCGCCGTAAGCCGGGAACCTCGAAATTTGCGACGCAGCGTAAAGAGCCTGATCAGGTTGAAATCATTTCTGGTGTGTTTGAGGGTAAAACTACTGGTACGCCAATTGGTTTACTCATTCGCAATACAGACCAAAAATCGAAAGATTATGGAAATATTGCACAAACTTTTAGACCGGGTCACGCAGATTACACTTATACGCAAAAGTATGGTTTCCGCGACTATCGCGGCGGTGGTCGTTCAAGTGCTCGTGAAACTGCTATGCGTGTTGCAGCTGGTGCTATTGCGAAGAAATATCTAGCAGAAAAATTTGGTGTTCTGATCCGCGGTCATGTGACTCAAATTGGTAATGAAGTTGCTGAAAAACTAGATTGGAATGAAGTTCCAAATAATCCATTTTTCTGTGGCGATGTAGATGCTGTTCCTCGTTTTGAAGCATTAGTTACATCTTTACGTGAGCAAGGTACAAGTTGCGGTGCTAAGTTAGAAATTTTAGCCGAAAAAGTTCCTGTAGGTTGGGGTGAGCCTGTCTTTGATCGTTTAGATGCTGATATTGCACATGCAATGATGAGTATTAATGCGGTTAAAGGTGTTGAAATTGGTGATGGTTTTGCTGTAGCAGGACAGTTCGGACATGAAACACGTGACGAATTGACTAGCCATGGTTTTCTAGCAAATCATGCTGGTGGTATTTTAGGTGGTATTTCAAGTGGCCAGACCATTCGTGTGGCGATTGCACTAAAACCAACAGCAAGTATTACTACTCCGGGTAAAACGATTAATTTAAATCGTGAAGATACTGATGTGTTAACTAAAGGCCGTCATGACCCGTGTGTGGGCGTTCGAGCAACTCCGATTGCAGAAGCAATGTTAGCGATAGTTCTAATGGATCATTTCTTACGCCACCGTGCTCAAAACGCGGATGTTGTTCCTCCATTTGCGCCAATCGAACCATAGTCAGTTCTAATCAGCGTATTTAAAAAGCCACATAAACAAAATTATGTGGCTTTTCTATTTTTATTGAAATCACATGATTACCTTAAAAATAAATCATTAAGTTAGATCTACAATTTGTTCTTCATTCAAAGCAATTTGATATTGATTGCGGCCATTTGTTTTTGCCTGATAGAGCGCATGATCAGCACGACTAACAAAAGCAGAAATTGAATCATTTAAACGTGGAATTGTGGTCGCCACGCCAACACTAATGGTTACGTATGGTGAAACACTACTACATGGATGAACAATAGCAATTTTCTTAATTGCATTCATTAATCTTTCGGCCTGAA
Source organism: Acinetobacter sp. BD54 (assembly GCF_044778325.1). Classification (NCBI taxonomy): domain Bacteria; kingdom Pseudomonadati; phylum Pseudomonadota; class Gammaproteobacteria; order Moraxellales; family Moraxellaceae; genus Acinetobacter; species Acinetobacter sp. BD54. The sequence goes on from NZ_JANJEP010000006.1 coordinate 107,794, forward strand.
TTTTGGCTTGTTGTGCATTTGTCATTGGGAACAGAAGTAAGAATTCTTCACCGCCATAACGGGCAACCAAATCGCCACTACGAGCAGCAATTGAGGAAATTCCAGTCGCAATATCTTTTAAACACTGATCACCCTTGAGATGGCCTAAGCTATCGTTATATGGTTTAAAGAAGTCAATATCAACCATCATAATAGTAAGAGGAGTCTCATGGCGTAATGCGCGTCGCCATTCATTATCAAGTGTTTCATCAAGATAACGTCGGTTAGCAAGCCCGGTTAAAGCATCTTGTTGAGAAAGCAGTGACAGTTGTTGAGCTTGTTGCATGAGTTCAATACGGTTGAGCTCAATCATACAGTTTTGTAAATAGTTTTCACGGTGCTGACGATCCGTAGCATAGGCAAGGGTCATGCCTAAGAAACTACTAAACGTATAGGTACGGTTTAAGAAGGTCCAGTCTATGTCTCCGTTCAAATAGGTACTTACCAAAATACCAATAAGACCGCCGACCCATCCTGCAATAATGGCAGTATAAAAACGCATGCCTACCGCACCATAGATAATCACAATGGCATACATCATTGCTGCATGAAAAAGTACATTATCTTGGCCATTTTCTAAAACGTTAATTAAGATAAATGTTATGGCAACGGCAGCGGAAGAACCAATTCCGACATAATAATCAAACCACTGATTTAATTTTTTAATAAATGATAAAATCCAGGCGATTAAAACAATTATGCCTACCCAAGAATAATAGCTTAACCAGGATAAAACTTGTTCGGTTGGTAAAACTTGGTATATACCAAAGCTTAAAAATAAATATAATATTAAAATAATAGGTGCTCTATAGCGAAACTCATAAGCTGCACCATTTTGATATTGAAAACGATATATCGTTTCAAGTTGCTTTGGAAACCATACGAAATTTAATCCGCGTGTGGTTAATAAATCTATTTGTTCCTGTCCCAATATATTGGAACCTTGCAACTTCATAATTAATGCTCTCTATATTGGAAGTTGGCATAAAATGAGACTTGTTTTATTAAAGTTCCATCTAAAAGTATTGGTTATATAATGTGTGGTTTATTTAAAATAATAATACAGATTTTTTAAAAAAGTAATGATTTTTACGCCCCCTAATTGTGATAAAAATCACGACATTTCAATGATTAGCGTCACAATTATCTAAAGATTCGAAACCTTTGAGAAAAAATTACAAATGGTCGATTAAAGATTGTATCTTTATCATTTTCGGATAGACTTATAGCCGTGAAGTACAGATGATTGCTGTCATATAAATAGGAAAATTAGCAATGACTGCTCTAAATCAATATGGAATGAGTTTAGAAATTACGCCGCATAATGGATGGTCTCAGCGGTTTTGGGAGGATCTTTTACCAGTGAAGGAGCGGGTGAGTAAACATCCGTTTTTTACTGAAATGGCCAATGGGGGATTGAGCCTAGAAAGTTTCCGTTATGCTTTACTTAACTTCTATCCATTGGTAGCGCATTTCCCGTCATATATGGCTGGTGCGTTAGCTAAAGCAACTGCTTTTGCAGAACCTGGCGTTACTGAAACAAGAGATTGGTTAATTCAAAATATTAAGGTCGAAGAGCGCCATTTACAGTGGTATCGGGATTGGGCTAGAGGTTTTGGATTAACGGTAGAACAACTCGATAGTGTTCGCCCACCAGCTTCGATGAATGCGGTGAATCATTTTCTTTGGAATATGAGTCATCGTGGCAACTTGGCTGAATGTCTGGCAGCGACCAATTTAGCAATTGAATGGGCGACAGGTGACTGGTCTATTCAAGTCTATAAAGGCATACACGCTTATACGGATCATCCGGAAGTTACCATTGATAAGCGTTCTTTAGCCTGGTTACGTGCACATGCTCATTATGATGATTTACATCCTTATGAAGCCATGGAGCTGATTAAACGTTTGTGTAATGAACGTCCTGATTGGCAGCAAAAAGCATTTCATGCGGCAGAAGAAGGGCTGCGGTATTATGAATTAGCTTTAGACGATTGCTATAGAGTACAGCTTCAAGCCTCTGCTTGATCTCATCTTAAAAAGGGAGAATATTCTACATATTCTCCCTTTTATTTTATTCAAGCAATTTTAAGAGCTTTGCCCGATACGGTGTTTCTTCGGGCAGAAGTTCAAGTAAGCGTTCAACGGCATCAACACGGTCGGGAACACGGCTAACCACACGTAATAGTTGGTCTACATCATCAATTTGATAGATAACATGACTCAAGCGGGCGTCAAAGCAATCTCTCCAAGCACACAAAAACGGACTTTCTGACTTGGCTAAAAAACTACCTCTATACAGTGTTAAAGTGGTTGCAGTAAAACCTAAGTTTAGTGCTTGCTCAGCCATGAGAAAGTCACATTGAATTTCACAGTTAAGTCTATATGGTCGTGACTCGATCACATCGGGAATCAGGTTTCGAAGCTGTGAGAGCTCAGCTTTTAGTGTAGTGGTACTCACTGGTCGATCGCCATATAAGGCATAGTGAAGCTCTTCTAAGTTTATGCCTTCCGGACATAAAGCAAGAATACATAAAATTTCGATTTGGCGCTGCGTGAGTGTCAAGCCATGTTGATTGTATTGAACCTTAGGCGTGCCTAGCGCCTTAATATATAAAATGTTCTTTTGATGAAGTTGAATGGCTTGTTTTACAATATCAGCACAGCGTTCAACAGCTAAAATTCCAAGTGAGTTATGCTTTTGATATTTAGTTGATAAGTTCATAATGCCGTAAAACTGGCCTGTGTTTGCATCGGTGATAGGGGCTGCATAACATACCCAGTCTCTAACGCTGTTCATCTGATTTTCATGTGAATAAACACAACTTGCAGAATGTGTATTTAGTGCAAGACCAATTGCATTTTGACCAACTGCTTGGGTTGACCATTGTCCACCTTCAATAAAATGGACTTGTTCGGCAGATGAACGCATAGGCGTACTACTCCATGTCCAGAGTAAAGTACCGTGAGGGTCAGTCACCCCAATTGCCATATCTGCATCTTCAGCAATGTGCATCAAATTTCTATGGCACTCTTGGATTGAACGACCAAATAAGGAATGTTGCCATTCCTGATCTAGATCAAATATAGGAGCCGCATCTAGATCGAGTGACGGCTTTTTTCCTAAACAAGGTGTTCCAGAGATTGTTTCCGGTCTAAAGAAAGACGGAAGGTTGTCTGTAGAAGGCAATAATAATTGTTTTGACATATCCATATCGAAGTTCCTTTATCGTTGAAATGGCGTATCCGTGGCCGCTCAACAGGTTTAGCTTTCTTATTGTGACTATTTCCTCGTTATTTCATTTACCTTAAATAATTTTAAACGGTTTGACTATTATCCTATTGGGTAAGTTTTGTTATTTCGCCTCGCCCTATGACAAAACATCCTCTCTTGAAAATGGCTTTGGGGCAGGTTCTCCGAAATATTGCCGATCGGCAAAATAGCTAGAACGGACCATCGGCGCACTCCAGATATTTTTAAAGCCTAAACGCTGACCATGCTGAGTGTATCTTTCAAATTCTTGTAAATTCACAAACCGGTGAATAGGGGCATGTGATTTAGAGGGCTGTAAATATTGTCCAATAGTCACTAAATCTACATCATGATCTTTTAAATCGTTGAGTAGAGCAATAACCTCAGCTTCAATTTCTCCTAGCCCTACCATTAGACCGCATTTAGTTTTGATATCAGGACAGTATTTTTTAAAACGTTTTAATAAATTTAATGAATGCTGATAGTCAGAACCGGGACGCATTGCTTTATATAAACGCGGTACTGTCTCAATATTATGATTAAATACATCGGGTGGTGATAAGCTTAATGTAGAGAGTGCTGTTTCTAAACGGCCACGAAAGTCCGGAACTAAAATTTCAATTAGCGTATCTGGACAACGGTTTCTGATTTCTTCAATACACTTCACAAAATGTGCTGCGCCCCCATCATGTAGATCATCACGGTCTACAGAGGTAATGACTACATATTTTAAGTTTAGGTTAGCGACCGTCTCAGCTAGATGTTTAGGTTCATTTTCATCTAAAGGCATTGGACGACCATGTGCTACATCGCAGAAAGGGCAACGTCTTGTACAAATATCTCCCATAATCATAAATGTTGCCGTACCACCACCAAAACATTCAGGTAGATTTGGACATGCAGCTTCTTCGCAAACACTATGTAGCTTTTGTTGGCGTAATAAATTTTTGATACGTTGAATTTCTTCGAAATCAGTTATTTTTGCTCGAATCCATTCAGGTTTTTTAGGTAGTTCTTCGGTAGGTAAAATTTTAATAGGAATACGAGAAACTTTATCTATTCCTCTTAACTTAATACCTGTCTCTATTTGCCTTTTTAAGTCCATATATAAAATTCCATTTTATATTAAATTAATTTGCAACTTGACTGGTTATAATAAAAACCTTATTTCTATAAATAAGAAATAAAGAATTTATTAATGCGTATAGTGCACAGCAAATATTATAAATTAATAAAGGTTGGTTAAAGGTTTGTTTTGCAAGTGCGTGAAATTAATTAAGATTTTTTAATTTTATTTTTGCGGTGTAAGTTTGTGATAAATAAAAATTAATAGCTAAAAAACTTATTTAAAAATTTTTAGTCTAATAGCATATTAAATTAAATTGAGCTTTATTATTTATAGCGAAATATATAGCACTCGCTGAAACTTGGTTGATTTTTAATAATCAAGATAATAAAGGAAAAGGATATGCAATTAACGGAAGAGCAATTACTCGCAGCATATAAACGCATGCGTGATATTCGTGAATTTGAAGATCGACTTCATGAAGAAAATACCAATGGTGATATTCCAGGCTTTATTCACTTATATAGCGGAGAAGAAGCTGTAGCAGTCGGGATTTGCGAAAACTTAACCGACAAAGACTATATCACTTCAACACACCGTGGACATGGACACTGTATTGCAAAAGGCTGTGATATTCACGCCATGATGCTGGAAATTTTCGGTAAAGATGACGGACTATGCCGTGGAAAAGGCGGTTCTATGCATATTGCCGATTTAGATAAAGGTATGCTCGGTGCCAACGGGATTGTGGGTGGTGGGCCTCCTTTAGCAATTGGTGCAGCGTTGACAGCGAAAACCTTAAAGACTGGTGGCGTCGGACTGTCTTTTACAGGTGATGGTGGTTCAAACCAAGGCCTTACTTTTGAAGCGATGAACATGGCTGTTGTTCTTAAACTTCCAGTAATTTTCGTTTTTGAAAATAACGGCTTTGGCGAAGGTACTGGTCATGATTACGCAGTAGGAAGTAAAGACATTGCTGGTCGTGCAGCAGGCTTTGGTTTACCGGCAGTTAAAGTTGATGGTACAGACTTCTTTGCCGTCTATGAAGCCGCTCAAACTGCCATTGAACGCGCGCGCCGTGGTGAAGGTCCAAGCGTGATTGAAACCATCACAAACCGTTTTTATGGCCACTTCGAAGGTGATCCTGGCTTGATTCGTTCTAAAGAAGAAGTCGAGTTCATCAAAGAAAATAAAGATCCTTTGAAAATTTTCCGTGAGAAAGTCAAAGGCAAAATTGATGAAGCCAAACTAGACGAGATTGATGCAGCTTCTAAGGCAAATGTTGATGATGCCGTTGCTAAAGCTCGTGCTGCGGCTTATCCAAAACCAGAACAACTCCTTACTGACGTCTATGTCTCTTACTAAAGGAATAGTAAAGATGCCAAATAAAAGTTTTCGTAATGCAATTAAAGAAGCCATTGAATCAGAAATGCGTCGTGATCCAACCGTATTTGTTGTTGGTGAAGATGTTCGTGGTGGGCACGGCGGTAAAAATACCGAAGAGAACGAGCTTGAAGGCTTCGGTGGGGTACTTGGTGTAACCAAAGGTTTATGGACGGAGTTTGGTTCAGAACGTGTGATTGATACACCAATTACCGAGTCTGCAATTATCGGTATGGCCGCCGGTGCGGCTGCAACAGGTTTACGTCCTGTTGCTGATTTAATGTTTATGGATTTCTATGGCGTGTGTCATGACATGCTCTATAACCAAGCCGCTAAATTCCGTTATATGTTTGGCGGAAAAGCAAAAGCACCCATGGTTGTGCGTGGCATGATTGGCGCAGGTTTCTCTGCGGCAGCTCAGCATTCTCAGTCACCATATAACGTATTTGCTGCGGTTCCGGGCTTAAAAGTTGTAGTTCCATCTAGCCCATATGATGTGAAAGGGCTGTTAATTCAAGCTATTCGTGATGATGACCCTGTAGTGTTCTGTGAGCATAAAATGCTTTATGACATTAAAGGCGAAGTTCCAGATGATGCCTATACTATTCCTTTTGGTGTAGCAAATTATACCCGTGAAGGGACAGATGTGACCATTATTGCTTTAGGCCTAATGGTACACCGTGCCAATGAAGTAGCAGACAAACTGGCAAAAGATGGCATTTCGGTTGAAGTGGTCGACCCTCGAACAATTTCACCTCTTGATGAAGAAGGAATTTTAGAGTCTGTTGCATCGACTGGGCGTGTGGTTATTGTGGATGAATCAGCGGCACGCTGTGGCTTTGGTCATGATGTTGCTGCACTGATTGCCCAAAAAGGTTTCCACTATTTGAAAGCACCTGTTGAACTCGTAACGCCACCACATACGCCTGTTCCATTCTCTCCAGTTTTAGAAAAAGAATGGATTCCAAGTGTAGAGCGTATTGAGCAAGCTGTACGAAAAACATTGGAGGCTTAGGATGAGCGAAATTAAAACGCTGGAGATCCCGAAATGGGGATTATCCATGGAAGAAGGCACGATCGCCCAATGGTTGATTAAAGAGGGTGATAGCTTTAATAAGGGCGATGAAATTTGTGAAATTGAAACCACAAAAATCGTCAATGTGTTAGAAGCGCCTTTTGCTGGAACGCTCCGTAAAATTTTAGCGAAAGATGGTGATACTTTACCTGTTGGTGGTCTTATTGCCGTATGTGCTGATAGTGAAGTTTCTGATGCAGAAATTGAAAAGTTTATCGCATCACTAGGTGGTTCAGCAGCTCAAGCACCCGAAGCACCTTCGGAGCAAAGTAAAGCGGAAACATCTGCACCTGTTGCTGAAAAAACAGCACAACCACAGACTGCAGCAGCTAGTGCTTCAGCTCCTGCAAAGGTAGCGAAAGATGACTACGCTGTACCAGAGTCATTACAAGGCTATCAAACATCTGATGAGTTGTTTGCAACACCACATGCGTTAAAGCTTGCAGAAAAGCACAATGTGAACTTAGCGAAAGTCACAGGTTCTGGTCGTGAAGGACGTATTAGTGTTCAAGACATCCAGAAGGCTGTACAGGCTGCTGGTGGTCAGTGGCCTGATATTAAGCAGCAAACTCAAGCTAAAGTGGTTAAATCTACGGCCGATGATAGCCAAGTTTTAGCAACGCCTGTAGCACGTCGTTTAGCAAAGCAGTGGGGCATTAACCTAAATGACTGCCGTGTTTCAGGTACTCGTGGCCGTGTCTGTAAAGAAGATGTTGAGGCCGTTTACTATCGTAATAACCCAACGCCAGTAAATGAACAACCTTTGCAATGTGCAACTCAACCACAATCAACCGTTACGACGGTGGCAATGAATGGAATGCGTAAAGCGATTGCTTCACGGTTACAGGCTGCAAAACGTAACGCACCGCATTTCCGCTTAGTGGTCGATCTCAACGTAGAAGCTTTGCAAAAACTACGTAAGCAGATTAATGAGACTGTTCCCCAAGTGAAACTTTCTATTAATGACATGCTAATTAAAGCAGCTGCCGCCGCGTTGATTAAAGTACCTGAGGTGAATGTTCAATTTGATGAGGCGACTCAATCAATTTTACAGTTCTCTCAAGCGGATATTTCGGTGGCCGTAGCGATTCCAAACGGTTTAATTACACCCATTGTAAAAGCAGCAAATCAGAAGTCTTTAGCACAAATTTCCGATGATATGCGTGATTTGGCAACGCGTGCTAAGACTGGCAAGTTACAACCTGACGAGTTTCAGGGAGGCAGCTTTAGCATTTCAAATTTAGGAATGTTAGGCATTAAACAATTCGATGCCATTATTAACCCGCCGCAAGGTGCAATTATGGCATTAGGTGCTTCGGAATCTCGCGCTATTGTCGAAAATGGCAATGTAGTGGTTCGTGAGATTGTCACAGCGACGTTGTCATGCGATCACCGAGTTATTGATGGCGCAGTTGGGGCAAAATTCTTGGCCAGCTTTAAGCAGTTTGTTGAAAACCCTGCTTTAATTTTGGTGTAGGAGAACCCGCATGTCAGAAGCTCAATTTGATTTAATTGTGATTGGCGCGGGACCGGGTGGGTATGTGGCTGCAATTCGTGCAGCCCAGCTCGGGTTAAAAACCGCAATTGTAGAAGAGCGACATTTAGGCGGAATTTGTCTAAATTGGGGCTGTATTCCAACCAAAGCTTTGCTTGCAGGGGCAGAGCTCGCAACCCAGTTTAAACATGCCGGACAGTTTGGTTTTCAGGTATCCCAACTCGTTTTTGATATCCAAAAGCTTGTGCAACATAGCCGACAAGTATCAGCTCAATTAGTACAAGGCATCGATTACTTACTGAAAAAGAATCAGGTGACTGTTTTTAATGGTCGTGCTCAGCTTACGGCAAAAGAAAAACTTGAAGTGACAGATGCTCAAGGTAATAGTCAGGATTTGAGTGCACCACATATCATTTTGGCAACTGGGGCTAAAGCTCGACATGTTCCTCAACTTCCTGTCGATGGAATATATGTCTGGAGCTATAAAGAAGCGCTTGTTCCAGAGCAGTTACCGAAAAGTTTACTGGTTGTAGGTTCAGGTGCAATTGGTAGTGAGTTTGCTAGCCTTTATCAAGATTTGGGATGTCAGGTGACCCTTATTGATTTGGCTAAACAAATTTTACCGACCGAAGATGCAGAAGTTGCTCAATTTGTTAGAAAACAATTTGAACAAAAAGGTATGAAAGTCTTAACCGATGCTGTCGTTCAAAGTATTCAGATTGAAAATGAGCAAGTCCACTGTGTGGTTGAAACGGCAAATGATGTTCAAACGCTTGTTTTTGATCGCGTGCTTTCGGCAATTGGTGTACAGCCGAATACCACAGGGCTAGGACTAGAACGTTTAGGTGTAGAACTCAATCCACAAGGTTTTGTGGCAATTGATGACTATTGTAAAACCAACGTAGCAGGGCTTTATGCCATTGGTGATGTTGCTGGAGCGCCTTGTCTCGCTCATAAAGCAAGCCATGAAGCCATGATATGTGTCGAGAAAATCGCTGGTGTGGCAAACGTCCATTCACTCGACCGTAGCCAGATACCCGGTTGTATTTTTACACATCCACAAGTGGCAAGTATTGGTTTAACGGAAAATGCAGCAAAAGCTAAGAATCTACCTATACGTATTGGTAAGTTTTCTTTAACTGCAAATGGTAAAGCTTTAGCAATTGGAGATGCGTCAGGTTTCGTTAAAACGGTGGTACATGCAGAAACGGGCGAGCTGCTTGGTGCACATATGGTGGGTCATGAAGTGACTGAACATATCCAAGGCTTTGCGATTGCCAAATATCTAGAAGCAACTGATGAAAGTTTAGCTCAAGTGATTTTCCCACATCCAACATTATCAGAAGCTATGCATGAATCCATTTTGGCTTCAATGCAACGAGCGATTCATATGTAGAAATTCTACATTTACAGGAGTTGAACATGGTTAAGGGATTAAAAAATAAAGTCGTTTTAGTAACTGGGGCAGCTCAAGGCATTGGCCGTGGGATTGCCCTGCGCTTGGCGCAAGAAGGGGCACATATTGCATTAGTTGATATGAAACAAGATCGACTAAACGATGTGCAGCAGGAAATTCAGGCTTTAGATGTAAATGCGAGCACATTTATTGCTGATGTAAGTGACCGCGAGCAAGTGTATGCCGCTATAAATCATGCTGAGCAGACCCTTGGTGGGTTTGATGTCATGATTAATAACGCTGGAATTGCCCAAGTTCAAGCGATTGCCGATATCACACCCGACGAATTTCAAAAAATTGTTGATATTAATATTGGCGGCGTGCTGTGGGGCATACAGGCTGCTGCTGCAAAATTTAAGCAACGGCAACATAAAGGTAAAATCATTAATGCTTGCTCAATTGCAGGCCACGACGGGTTTGCTTTACTCGGTATTTACTCGGCAACTAAATTTGCGGTACGAGCACTTACCCAAGCCGCGGCAAAAGAATATGCCAGTCACGGTATTACGGTAAATGGATATTGCCCTGGAATTGTCGGAACGGACATGTGGGTTGAAATTGATAAGCGTTTTGCTGAAATTACCGGTGCCGCAATTGGTGAAACTTATAAAAAATATGTGGAAGGCATTGCTTTAGGTAGAGCCCAAACACCAGACGATGTAGCTGCATTAGTTGCTTTTCTGGCAAGTGAAGATTCGGACTATATTACGGGTCAATCCATTTTAACGGACGGCGGAATTGTCTATCGCTAAAACAACATCCTGATTTGAGGGAGATAATAATGAAAGCAGCGCGTTTTTATGACAGAGGTGATATTCGTATTGAAGATATCCCTGAACCAAAAGTCACTCCCGGCACTGTAGGTATAAAGGTGGCTTGGTGTGGAATCTGTGGTACAGATTTGCACGAATTTATGGAAGGGCCAATTTTTATTCCACCGTGTGGACATCCGCATCCTATTTCAGGTGAATCTGCACCGATTACCATGGGACATGAATTTTCAGGTGTGGTTTATGCCGTAGGTGAAGGTGTTGATGATATTGAAATTGGTCAGCATGTCGTCGTAGAGCCTTATATTGTGGCCGATGATGTGCCGACTGGACCGGGTGATAATTACCATCTTTCTAAAAATATGAACTTCATTGGTTTAGGCGGTCGTGGTGGTGGTTTATCGGAAAAAATTGCAGTTAAACGCCGTTGGGTGCATCCAATTTCCAATAAAATTCCGCTAGATCAGGCAGCCTTAATTGAACCGTTATCGGTGGGTCATCATGCTTTCGTACGTAGTGGTGCAAAGGCTGGTGATATTGCACTGGTTGGCGGTGCGGGGCCAATTGGTTTATTGCTTTCGGCAATTTTAAAAGCGAAAGGTCTTAAGGTCATCATTACCGAACTAAGTGCCAAACGTAAAGAAAAAGCCAAAGAGTCGGGAGTTGCAGATTATATTTTAGACCCGTCAGAAGTTGATGTTGTTTCTGAGGTCATGAAAATTACTAATGGCGATGGTGTTGATGTTGCGTTTGAATGTAGTAGCGTTAACAAGGTGTTAGATACTTTGGTCGCGGCAGTGAAACCAACAGGCGTTATAGTTATTGTTTCGATTTGGAGCCACCCAGCATCAATTAATGTGCACAGTGTTGTAATGAAAGAGCTCGATGTAAGAGGCACAATTGCCTACGTAAATGACCATCAAGAAACCATTAAACTGGTCGAAGAAGGTAAAATAAATCTGGAACCTTTTATTACCCAGCGCATTCAACTTGATGATTTGATTTCACAAGGTTTTGAAACCTTAATTCATAACAATGAGTCAGCCGTTAAGATTATTGTACATCCATAAATAGACACTTAAGCCTATAAAAAAGAGCGAATCATCGCTCTTTTTTATTAAAGTAAATTGTTGTTTTGGGCTTCAATAATAGGCGGTAATGGCTGCCCTAAAGAGCTTAGAGACTCTCGTTCAATTAAACGCACAATAGAATCGAGCGGTAAATCATTTTCTTGCAAGCCAAAAGGTTCTTCAATTTGAGCACTTAAGGCATCTAGTCCTAAAAACATATAAGCGATTAAGCCGACAATAAGCGGTGTCCAAATGCCTAAAGCAGCTTCAAGGCTAAAAGGTAAGATGAAGCAGAAACAATAAACAGCACGGTGCAAAAGTACTGAATATGAGTAGGGTAAAGGTGTCCCAGCAATTCGGTCACAACCTGCTTGGATATTGCCTAACTCAATAATATGTCGATTTAGCGTGCTATAGATGATGTCACTAATTTCACCGTCTTTTAGAGCTTTGACTAAATCCTTTTGAATATTTTCGAGTACAAATTGAGGTGCATTAATATGCTCATTTAAATAATTAAGTGAAGAGTTATTTAAATAGGCATGCTCAAGAAATTTGGTGGGTTCGACTGTTTGTTGACGCAGTCGATCACGCAACAAGTTACTAAAAATTAAGACCTGATGAATTAAATGTTCACGTTGTTCATTAGATAAAACATGGCTATCTCTAACAATATGTCTGGCATTGGCAATTAAAGCACCCCAGAGCTTGCGACCTTCCCACCATCGGTCATAACACGCGTTATTTCTAAAACCCGTACAAATCGAAAGGATCACCCCAAAGATCGTAAATCCGATCGCGGGTACGGTAGGAATTTGAATCCAATGATAATAAGAGAGCCAGACCACACAGGCTGAAATAAGTACAACAAAACTCAGTGCTGGCAAGACCTTCGGTAAAATTGTTCCTTTCCAAGCAAATAAAAGTTTAAATACATTGCTTTTATCACGAACAATCATATAAAGCCTTTGAACTAATGAACCAAACCATGTGCAATATGATACGCCTTAGATGAGCTAAATACCTACTTAAAGCTTATGTTTTTGTCTATAGCGCCAAAGCGTGGTACGGCTAATTCCAAAAATATTCGCGACTATATTCAGGTTATGGTTATATTTTTCTAAAGCGGCTTGCACATTTTCTGGACTAAGCTCTGCATTTTTCTCGGGTAATTTAACGTAATCATCTGCATTTAAGAGTTCATTTGGTAAGTCTTCGACTTCAATTTCATCCTTACCATTTGCCATGGTTAAAGCATAAAGCAGAGTGTTTTTAAGCTCACGAACATTTCCTGGCCAGTCATAATTCAATAAAACTTGCATGGCTTTTTGATTGACATGTCGAGGCATTGTATCGAGTTGAGTGGAGCTCTCTTTTAAAATCTGATCGACAATAAGAGGAATATCGACTTTTCTCTCTCTGAGTGGTGGTATAAAAATTGGAATTACGCGTAAACGGTAGAGTAAATCATGACGGAAACGCCCAGCCTTAGCCTCTTCGCGTAAAGCTTTATGTGTTGCGGTAATAATTCGGACATTGGCTTGAATCGGTTTTTCACCACCAACTGGCGTAAATTCACCTGTTTCTAACACCCGTAATAATTTAGCTTGAAGCTCTAAAGGAATCTCGGCAATTTCATCCAGAAACAGCGTTCCGCCTGCGGCACGTTCAAACACGCCTTTATGGTCACGAATTGCTCCTGTAAAAGCACCTTTCACATGCCCAAAGAGTTCACTTTCTAAAATATTGGCATTAAGAGCGGCACAGTTAATCGCCACAAAAATCTTATTTTTACGTTGGCTATAATCATGAATTGCTTTTGCCACAAGTTCTTTACCACTACCAGATTCGCCGCGGACGAGCACTGGAAACTCAGTAATTGCCACTCTTTGAATAATTGAAAACATACGAGTCATTTCTGGTGAACAACTATTGAAAACTTTAGCCAAGTCTTGCAATTGTTCTGTGAGCTCTACTTGATTAGCAATATCATTCTCTATGCTAACGGGCTGTAGAATATGCAATTTCCCGATAATGCGATGCTCTGCGATGTAAATATCATTTTCCTGATAGATAAATCGCTGTCTCATTTTAGGAGTATTAATTTCGAGATATTGATTGTGATGGTCTTGAGTAAGCGCTGCCATACTCTCTACAGAAATATCGTCTGTATTAAATTTATAGTGAATTGCTTGAGTCGTTGTGTCTGCTAAAAACAGACTCGCATTTGGGAATAGAGCTTTAAGCTGCTCAAATAAAATAAAAAAATCCTGTTCTGACTCAAAATTTAACTTTGCCATTTCATATGTTTCACAATCGTTTCATTGAAACATACTTGAGTTTCATAGGAACATCAAGCTGAGTTCATTTTCTAAGTTTAGTTTTAATTATTGTTTTAAGAGTTTGATTTTTATATTTATTATTTAATTTTAAATAATTGGCATCTTATTTGCAAAATATAGGAAAGAAATAAATTATTAGGGTATAAATCATGTTCTTTAAGCAGTTTTTTGAAAAAGAAAGTTCGACTTATACATATATGCTTGGATGTGAAGAAACACGAGAGGCTGTTTTAATTGATCCAGTCGCATCAGATATAGAGATTTATGCAAAAGAATTAGAGCAGCATCAATTTACGCTCATCTATACCTTAGATACTCATGTTCATGCAGACCATATTACCGCTGCAAATTTACTTCGTGAACGTTTCCATTGCAAATCGGTTTTACACCGAAACTCAGAAGTAAGTTGCGGAGATATTTTAATTACTGATGGTTGCATGCTTAAAGTTGGCAACCTCAGTATTGAAGCACGTTATACACCAGGTCATACCAATGCTTGTACGAGTTATCTAGTTGGAAACATGGTTTTCACTGGTGATGCATTATTAATTGACGGCTGCGGTCGAACTGACTTCCAACAAGGTAATGCAGGCACACTTTATGACAGTATTCATAAGCAACTTTTCAGCCTACCTGACGAGACTATTGTGTATCCGGGACACGATTATAAAGGTCGTCTATCTTCAACAATTGGTTATGAACGCTTAAATAATTCACGTCTAGGTCAAAATCGCTCGCGTGAAGATTTTATTGAATTAATGAATAACTTAAATCTGCCATATCCAAAACAAATCGATAAAGCACTTCCTGCTAATCAGGCTTGCGGCTCAATTTCACAATTATAAGGTGGCAATATGGAACTTAAACGAGTTAATCAAGATTTTTATGTTGCTGGCCAGATTACTGCCGACGATATTGCGAAAATTGCAGACCAAGGAATAAAAACTCTGATATGTAACCGTCCAGATGGAGAAGGTACAGATCAACCTAACGTGATTGAAATTGAAGAAGCAGCTCAGCGACATGGCCTAAACGTAATCTATCAGCCTGTTATTAGTGGTAAAATTACCGATCAACAAGTTACCGAGTTTAAGCAGCTTTATCAGAATGCTCAGAAGCCCGTTTTAGCATATTGTCGCTCGGGTATGCGTGCAATCAGTTTGTGGGCTTTGGCTGAAGTTGCTCCATCAGATGCAGCACTGTTAGTTGAGTCGGGTAATAAGCTTGGGTTTAACTTAAAAGGCTTGGTGCCACGTATTTTAAAACGTGATCATGAACCAGCCACAATTCCTTGTTATAGCGTTGTGATTGTTGGCGCTGGGGCAGCAGGAATTTCTGTAGCATCGAGCTTAATGTCTCGCGAACCTCATTTAGATATTGTCATTATTGATCCGGCAGATACCCATTATTATCAACCGGGCTGGACCATGGTCGGTGGCGGTATTTTTAAACCTCAAGTAACCGCACGTTCAATGGCAAGTGTGATTCCTTCAAAAGTGAAATGGATGAAAGCCGCCGTTGCTGGATTTGACCCTGAGCATAATCAGGTTATTTTGGAAGGATGCCAACCCATTCAATATAAAGCCTTAGTCGTCTGTCCTGGTTTAAAACTGAATTGGCATGGAATTGACGGTTTAGTTGAAACCTTAGGTAAAAATGGAGTGACGTCTAACTATCGTTATGACTTGGCGCCGTATACATGGGAACTGGTGCAACAGCTAAACGGTGGAAAAGCAATCTTTACCCAGCCGCCTATGCCGATTAAATGTGCCGGAGCCCCACAAAAAGCGATGTATCTTTCAGCCGACTACTGGTTAAAGCAAGGCAAACTTAAAGATATCTCTATCCATTTTTATAACACTGGTGCTGTTTTATTTGGTGTGAAGGAATATGTACCTGCACTAATGCAATACGTTGAAAAATATGGCACTGAACTTCATTTTAACCATCAACTTGTCAAACTAGACGGGCCTGCAAAGAAAGCATGGTTCAAAGTGGTGAATGATGAAAATGCAGCTTTGGTCGAAACAGATTTCGATATGTTGCATGTTGTTCCACCGCAACAAGCGCCTGATTTTATTCGTGCAAGTACTCTTACTGATGAAGCCGGCTGGGTGAGTGTGAATCCTCAAACCCTACAACACACACAGCACGCCAATATTTTTGCTTTAGGTGATGTGATGAATGCGCCTAATGCCAAAACTGCTGCTGCGGCACGGGCACAAGCTCCGATTGTTGCTGTAAATGTTCTCGCACAACTGAACGGTGAGCAAAACTTCTGCGAGTACAACGGCTATGGCTCATGTCCACTTACGGTAGAACGAGGAAAAATCGTTCTGGCTGAGTTTGGCTACGGCGGCAAATTACTTCCAAGTTTTCCAAAATGGGTAATTGATGGGCAAAAACCTTCCCGTTTGGCTTGGCTGCTTAAAGAGCGGATTTTACCGCCAATTTACTGGCAAGGCATGCTCAAGGGCCGTGAGTGGATGGTCAAACCTGAGCGAGGATAAGTAAAGCAACGCTTTACCCGAGCGCAAGACGAGAACTATGTTCGAGTGGAAGAGGATAAGTAAAGCAACGTTTTGTCCTGAGAAGCGACTAAAGCTTCGCAAGAAGACGAGATCAACTCACTCATTAACTAGCAGTCTACTGCAAACGATGTATATGCAATTTTAGGCTTTTAATATGTTATTACTTGTCGTTGAAGGCATTGTGATTGGCTTTTTACTTGGTCTTACCGGTGCGGGTGGTGGCATTCTTGCTGTACCCGCGCTTATGACCAGTCAAGGCTGGAGCGTGGTGCAAGCTGCACCGATTGGGTTATTAGCAGTTGCGCTATCTACACTCATTGGAACTATTGAAGGCTTATTTAAAAAGATAGTTCGTTATCGTGCTGCAATCTGGATTGCCTTAATTGGTGCCCCTATGGCACATATCGGTATTTTAATAGCTAACACAATTTCACCTATTTGGCTCATGTTAATGTTTAGCTTGGTCATGTTTACAGTCGGCTATCGACTTATTAGTAACCGAATTTCGGATTTTCATAACCCGCCGTGTCAGGTCAACCCAAGTACGGGACGCTTTATCTGGAATTTTAAAACTGGTGGTGTGCTTGCGAGCATCGGGATTATTGCTGGGCTTTTAACTGGTATGTTAGGGGTTGGAGGCGGCTTTGTAATTGTACCCGCGCTTAGAAAAGTCACAAATTTGGATATGCATAGCATTGTTGCAACCTCACTTATGATTATTTTCCTGATTAGTGGAATGAGTATTGTGATGCATATTGCAGAGGGCTTTCACTATCCAGTCGCCATTACTAGTGCGTTTGCACTCGCATGTGCATTCGGTATGTTATTAGGACGCCGAGCTATTCGGTTTATTCCGTCTGCAATTGTACAAAAGGTCTTTGCTTTAATGGTTTTTGCTGTCGCAATTTATATGGTTATTAAGATTGTTAATCTAACAAATATCTGAGCGATATAGTATTTTAACCTTCTCTATAAATAGCAATTTTTCCAAGATGAGATATTAAAATTATCTTTGGAAAATTGATTTAAACCATTTAATTTTTTGAGAAAGTGAAATGAAGCGAATTAACGTGGCAATTTGTGGTTTTGGACGGATTGGGCAACAAATTGCAGAGCTTCTTTTAAATCGATCGACCTACTATAAACAAAAATATCAAATTGATGCCCGTTTAGTGGGTGTTTGTAACTCATCATCAGGTTTAATTAACCAAGATGGTTTACAAGCTTCAAAGTGGCTAGATAAAACACAATATCAAGCAGGCCTAACTGAGCAAAAGTTTTTAGAACAGGTTCAAGCAGATGTCATTATTGAAACTGGACCAAGTGATTATGTTACCGGTGGGAAAGGCCTATTTTATTTAAATTATGCTTTAACACATAACATGAATGCGATAGCAGTATCTAAAGGTGCTTTAGTCGTAGAAGGCAAAAAAATAATTAGCTTGGCACATCAACATAATAAAAAACTATTTTTTAGCGGTGCAACTGCTGCAGCTTTACCGACGGTTGATTTGTTTGAATATAACTTGGCGGGCTGCCAAATTTTAGAAGTTGAAGGTGTGTTTACAGGCACCACGAATTTTATTTTGAATGATATGTTGCAACATGAATGCGCATTTACAGAATCTCTTGAAAAAGCTCAAGCAAAAGGTATTGCGGAACCTGACAGTTCTTTCGATGTAGATGGATGGGATACTGCTGCAAAAATTACGATACTAGCCAATACTGTTTTGGGAGCTGATGTAAAAATTCAGGATATTTCAAGACAAGGAATCAGTCATGTTACGGCCGATCATATTCGTGATTGGAAAAAAGGAAATGTAATTCCTCGTCTAGTTGGTTTTATTCATATTAAAAATCAGCAAATTCAAACAGGTGTTGAATTAAGGTTAGTCCCAGCAAATCATCCGTTTGCTCATCTGCAAGGTTCCAATAAATGCATTCGGGTGTTAACGAAAGAAATGGGGGAATTTGTTGTCAGTGGAGGGGCATCTGCGCCCTTAGCCACAGCCGCTGCAGCTTTAAAAGATTTCGAGTTAATGCTAAAAACTGGCTGCTAAAATTAATTATGATTTATAAAAAAAGCAGGCTTTTATGCCTGCTTCTCACAATTTTTTGGACTGCTAAATAACTTCTTTCCAATTTCAAACTTACTAAACATTAAGTAGTTACCAAGTAAGATGAGTAAAATTCCAAATACAGCATTTAAAGTCCACTCATATCCTTCAAAGAAAGTAGAAACTGTTAAAGCAACTAAAGGAAAGAGCAACGTGCTATAGGCTGCTTTGGCTGCACCAATTCGTCCGACCAGAGAAAAATAAGCTGAAAACCCAATAACCGTACCAAATACAGCCAAGTATAGTACCGAGCTTAAAAATGGGAAATTCATCGGCGGCATTAAATCTTGTCCTGTAAATAAAGCCAGAATTAACATCACCAATGCGCCATACGTCATGGCATAACAGTTTGTTGAAAAGATATTTAGACCACGTTTTTGGTGTCTAACACTAATCATGTTCCCTAAAGAAAAACCGTAAGTGCCTATTGCACATAGCCCAATACCCATTAATAACTGCGCATTAAACTGGCTATTAATCAGGTCATGCCAAAACAGTAAAACAATACCACTTAGGCCCAAAAGTGCAGCTGGTGCAAAGTTTGGGGAAGGTTTCTGCTTAAAAAAGATAAGCGCATTAATGGCATTAAAGAAAACGGCCATCGAAAAAATGACAGACTCTAAACCGCTATTTACATATTTAACCGCAGTATAAAAACAAATAAAGTTTAGACCAAAAACGCAAAGGCCTTGCAGCATACAAAACAAGTGATCTTTTAAAGCAATTCGCTGTAACTTTCCTGAAAATAGTAAAACCACCCAAAGTAATAAGGCTGAAATAGCAAAACGCCATAAAATTGCGACAACGGGTGTTGCATAATGGCTTTGAACGGCAATTCCAATCCATGTTGTTCCCCAAATCAACACCACCGCAACATAGAGTAAAATATTCATAACTTCATCCTCGATTACCAAGCTTAAGTATCTAGGAATGCTTCATTTTTCACGTATATATTCTTGTGTTGTACATGCAAGATCTTGCGTTTTTTATAGACCTAAACTAGCTGAATTTTGCTGAATATGGTTAACTTAAGCTCAATCATATTCGTTTTAATTTTGCATGGCTTATCAAACTTTAGAACAGCTGCAGCAGTCTAAAGCCAAGCTTCACGAAACTGTGGTGCTTGATGAAAATATGCAACTTGCATTTTGGTCTAATCAGCAAGATCGTGTAAGTGTCTGTAGCGATCACCACACTTTAAGTCTTTATATTCAAGATGGTTATGAAAGCTATCAAAAAACACCTGCGGGCTGGAAAAATGGCGGTGGACCAGGACGTTTTTGCCTATTGCCCGAGCATCAGGAATCGACTTGGGACATACGTGGTGGGCTTAAATTTGTCCACTTGTATTACACCGATCAACATTTGCGTGATGTTGCTGAAAAAATATGGGACAAAGAGCCGAATCAAATTGAACTAAACGAAGTTGTCTTTAATGACGATGAACGGATTCGGGCGTTATATCAATTTTTCTTGTTAGATTGCGATTGGCAAGATTCTTCAAATCATTTGCAAATGAGTACAACGGCAAGTTTATTGTTGAATCACTTAATTCGAAAATATAGTAGTGTTCAATGGCAACAGCCTACTATCAAGGGCGGACTGGCACCCCATAAACTCAAATATATTCAGGAATGGATTGAAGATCATCTAGATCAGGCACTCACTTTGTCTGATTTGGCAAATATTGTGAATTTAAGCGAATACCATTTTGCTCATATGTTTAAACAGTCCATGAATATGGCGCCTCACCAATATGTCATGCAAAGACGCTTAACCAAGGCCAAGGGGCTAATTCAGTCATCTCAGCTTTCTTTGCAAGATATTGCCCTAGTATGTGGGTTTAGTTCAGCAAGCCATTTAAGTCATCGCTTTAAACAATTTTATGGTATGAGTCCTTCGCAGTTACGTTAAGTGTCTAATGTAATTGGTTTCTCCTGAGCTGCGTCAAATGCAGCTCTTGCCGCATCAATATCCGCAATATGCCGCTGAGCCCATTGACCTAAAGCAATTACAGGCTCTGTAAGTGAATGGCCCAGTGGAGTTAATTCATATTCAACATGAGGTGGAACTACAGGATAAACCGTACGTTTAACCAACCCATCTCGTTCTAAACCACGCAAACATAAGGTAAGCATACGCTGCGATATTCCATTGATACGTCTCTTTATTTCAGAAAAGCGATGAGGATGTGATGCAAGTGTCATTACAATGAGTATACTCCATTTCTCTCCAACTCTAGCCAACACTTGACTGACTCTTTGGCAATCTGAACTTTGGATATCATGAGGTATGGTTACAGTCATATTACTTGGTTCCCTAAATGTGCCTTCTTGTGCATAAGAATAATAGTAGTAACATAATTAGCTCAAGTAACAATTTTATACTGTAGGTATAAGCGATGAAACTACTTCAAATTGACACAAGTATTTTAGGTGAGCAGTCTGTTAGCCGCCAACTCACCTCATCTGTTATTCGTCAGCTCAGAACAGCTTATCCAGATGCAGAAATTATTCATCACGATTTTGCTTTAGAGCCAATTCCTCATTTGTCTGATGCTGAGTTTTTAGCATGGCAAGGTGTTGAACCTAATAATGAAACAGCGCAACAACGTGTTGCAAGAAACACCCAATATTTGGATGAGTTTTTATCGTCAGATATCGTTGTAATTGGCGCACCTATGTATAACTTTAGCTTCCCATCACAGTTAAAAGCGTGGCTTGACCGTCTATCTGTTGCTGGTAAAACATTCCGTTACACGGAACACGGTCCTCAAGGTTTAGTAGAAGGGAAACGTGTCATTATTGCTTCTTCGCGTGGTGGTGTGTATTCAGAAGGTTCACCAGCCGAAGCTTTAGACTATCAAGAAACTTATATCAAAGCGTTTTTCAATTTTATTGGGGTGACTGATATCACTTTTGTGCGCGCCGAAGGAATCGCTTTTGGACCAGAAGCACGTCAAGCTGCCTTAGATAATGCAGCAGCGCAAATTGCCCAGTTAGCGGGTTAAAAATATAAATAGCCGAACAGTAAAGGAACTGTTCGGCCTTATTGAGATTATGATTTTGAAAAATCAATTCAATCAGTAAATAACTAGAAGAAAGTGACTGCGAGCCCAACCAGTGCCGAAGCAAAAATGACATACAGCACGTTAATGTTAAATCGGAATAAAGCAATAAATGCAGTAACAGTAATGAGGGCCGCGACAATATCAAAATGGCCTGAAAAACCCTGTGGCCATAACACGTGATAACTAAAAAATAGTGCTAAATTTAAAATGACACCGACCACAGCCGCGGTAATTGCAGTGAGGGGTGCAGTAAATTTAATTTCGTTATGTGTAGATTCAATAATCGGTGCACCCGCAAAAATAAAGACAAATGAAAATAGAAAGGTAAACCAAGTCACAATAACAGCACCGAGTGCTCCAGCAAAAAATAAATGCTCAGAGCCAAGTAATGAATGATTAACGCCTCCTAAAAAACCAACAAAGGCAACGACCATAATTAGTGGACCGGGTGTAGTTTCACCAAGTGCCAATCCATCAATCATTTGTGTAGGTGAAAGCCATCCAAAATGATTGACAGCCCCTTGATAGACATAAGGTAAAACCGCGTAAGCGCCCCCAAACGTAAGCAGCGCAGCTTTAGTGAAAAACCAAGCCATTTGGGTATAGGAATGATGCCATCCAAAATATGCGCCTAAAGCTAAAATTGGCAATAACCATAAAGCGATTGCCACAAGAATAAGTCTGGCTAACCGTGACCAATGGAATTTAGCGTGCTCTGGTGTTGGGGTATCATCATCAATATATGCCGGACCATAATCTTTTTGACTGGCTTTATGTCCAGCCGCTGAGGAAAATAGTTCTGGGTACTTTTTACTCGCTAAATAGCCAGTAATACCTGCAGATAAAACGATAAGCGGGAAAGGAAGTTTTAAGACAAAAATGGCAAAAAACGCTGCAATCGCGACGACCCATAAAAACTTATTTTTAAGCGAACGACTACCTATACGGTAAGTTGCATGAAAGACAATTGCAGTGACGGCAGGCTTTATCCCGTAAAAAATACCTGCAATAACAGGCACATCTCCAAATTTTATATAAACCCAAGATAGTCCAATTAAAATAAATAATGAGGGCAATACAAATAGAATACCTGCAACCAATCCTCCCGCAGTTCTATGCATAAGCCAACCAATGTAGGTTGCTAACTGCTGCGCTTCAGGACCGGGTAACAACATGCAGTAGTTCAGTGCATGTAAAAATCTTTTTTCTGATATCCAGCGCTTTTGCTCAACCAGTTCCTGATGCATCACAGCGATTTGTCCAGCTGGTCCCCCAAAGCTAATAAAACCAAGCTTGAGCCAAAATAAGAAGGCTTGCCAGAAGGTGACTTGTTCCACTGAATCATCAGGGGTATTTAATTGTTTTTGTTGCATATTATCCCCTAAAAAATAATATTAATTTTTACGTTTATGGCATAACGGAGTATGTTTTATAGCATAACAAACACAAATGTATTTTTTATGATAACCATTCAACTTTTATAGATAACTATTTATTAATTTATTGATAATCAATGAAATTATTTTTTTAACTAAAGTTATCGCTTTAAATTATTTCCAAAGCTGAAACATTTTAAACATTATTTGCTCAAGTTGTTATAACAGGTTGTGAGCCGTGAGCCAGCTACCCCAAGATCCCAAAAATCACAAGCCTCTTTACGATCAGTTAAGGGAACTCATCCTTAACAAAATTGTAAATGGTGAATATGCCGTGTTGAGTCAAATTCCATCTGAAAACGAGTTTGCTGAACAGTTCGGTGTAAGCCGAATCACAGTTCGCCAAGCACTTAACCAATTACAGTTGGAAGGCTATATTTTTAAGGTGCCAGGTAAAGGGACCTTTGTAAGTAAGCCAAAAACGTTCCAGAACATCTCAAGTTTACAAGGCTTTGCAGAAGCAATGTCATCTGCTGGTCACGAAATTTTAAACCGTGTCATCTCCGCCGAGCTTAAACAGGTCCCGATGCACGTTGTACCCAAATTAAAGTTACCTGTTAAAGCCAATGTGTATGAAATTCAACGTGTTCGTTTACTCAACCGTCAGCCAGTGTCTTATGAGTTGACTTATTTGCCTGAACATATTGGTTTGAGGCTTAAAGATAAAGCGATTGATTTACGTACAACCGATATTTTCAAGGCATTAGAGCAAGAGTGCGATATTCCCTTGGGACATGCGGATTTAAGTATTGATGCCACGGTGGCGGATGAAGAATTAGCGGCTTTGTTACAAGTCGATACCGGAACTCCTGTATTACGGGTCGAACGTTTGACTCATGACGCAAATGGCCAACCGATTGACTATGAATATCTCTATTTCTCGGGCGATACCTTCCAGTACCGTTTACGTATTCATCGTTAATAACTCAAATAAAAATAAGGAATATTCAATGGAAACTAAATATCTTGAGTTCGATATTGTGGTGATTGGTGGTGGAACTGCAGGGCCAATGGCTGCGATTAAAGCCAAACAAGAAAACCCGAATTTAAAAGTCTTGCTCATTGAAAAAGCGAATGTAAAACGTAGTGGGGCGATTTCAATGGGAATGGACGGTCTGAATAATGCCATTATTCCGGGATACGCAACACCTGAGCAATACACCAAAGAAATTACCATTGCCAATGATGGGGTAGTTAACCAAACCACTGTATATGCATATGCAAAGCATAGTTTTATAACCATTCAACAGCTCGATCAATGGGGCATTAAGTTCGAAAAAGATGAGACGGGTGAATTTGCAGTAAAAAAAGTACACCACATGGGGGCATATGTTTTACCTATGCCTGAAGGTCATGACGTTAAAAAAGTTTTATACCGTCAATTAAAGCGTGCTCAAGTCAAAATTAATAATCGGATTGTCACCACAAAGCTTTTAAAAAATGAGCAAGGTGCAATCAATGGTGTACTCGGTTTTGACTGTCGTAGTGGTGACTTTTATGTCATTAAAACGAAAGCTGCCATTTTATGTTGTGGTGCCGCAGGGCGTTTAGGTTTGCCAGCTTCCGGCTATTTAATGGGTACTTATGAAAACCCAACCAATGCAGGTGACGGCTATGCAATGGCATACCATGTAGGTGCTGAGCTTGCTAACTTAGAATGCTTCCAGATTAATCCATTGATTAAAGACTATAACGGCCCAGCTTGTGCCTATGTGACTGGTCCTTTAGGAGGTTATACCGCTAACAGTAAAGGTGAACGTTTCATTGAATGTGACTACTGGAGTGGTCAAATGATGTGGGAGTTTTACCAAGAACTGGAAAGTGGTAATGGTCCTGTTTATTTAAAAGTAGATCATCTGGCCGAAGAAACCATTCAAACCATCGAAGAAATCTTGCATACCAATGAGCGCCCAAGCCGTGGACGTTTTCATGAGGGTCGAGGAACCAATTACCGTCAAGATATGGTGGAAATGCATATTTCAGAAATTGGTTTCTGTAGTGGACACAGTGCTTCTGGCGTATGGGTCAATGAAAAAGCCGAGACTTCGGTTAAAGGCTTATATAGTGCTGGCGATATGGCGGCTGTACCTCATAACTATATGCTTGGTGCATTTACCTATGGTTGGTTTGCGGGTGTAAATGCTGCGCAATACGTGAATGCAATTGAAGATAGCGAATTAAACCAAAGCGAAATAGAAGCAGAAAAAGCTCGAATATTTGCGCCACTGGATTGCTCAGAAGGTTTGCCTCCCGAACAAGTGGAATATAAGCTGCGCCGTTTTGTAAATGACTATTTGCAACCCCCTAAAACTCGCCAAAAAATGCAAATTGGGCTCAAGCGTTTTGAAGAAATTAAACAGGATATTAAGCGAATTTCTGCCAGAAACCCACATGAGCTGATGCGTGCCGCTGAAGTTTCTTTTATTCGAGATTGTGCGGAAATGGCAGCAAGAGCTTCATTGTTTAGAGAAGAAAGCCGCTGGGGACTGTACCACTATAGAGCAGATTTCCCTCAAAAAAATAACTCGGATTGGTTCTGTCACGCGCATTTGAAAAAAGATGAACACGGCAATATGGTCAGTTTCAAAAAGCCAATCGAGCCTTATGTGGTTCCGATTAATCAAGATGAAGCTGTGTCGTATGACCGTTTACGCATTCAAAAAGATGTTGCTCTAGCAGACTAAATAAATCAGGAATTCAAATCATGGCTTTTATTTTTAAAGAAGTACAGCACCGTACTGTCGCACCCGTCATTATCGATGAAGATAAATGTATTGCTGATAAAGGATGCACAGTCTGTGTAGATGTTTGTCCAATGGACTTATTGGCAATCGATCCAACAACTCAAAAAGCTTTCATGCAGTTTGACGAATGTTGGTACTGCATGCCTTGTGAAAAGGACTGCCCAACAGATGCAGTCAAAGTAAATATCCCATACCTACTCAAATAATTAATTTGGAATACGTAACATGAGACAAAATAAATTGATCAATAAAAAACTATTACTCAGTAGCTTAATTGGTGCCATGGTACTCGGCACTTTGGGGTGCGGCAGTAAAACAGAAACTGTGCGTGTAGCCATTGGTACACAAGACACGACCATTAACTGTGCAACAGGTGGGTTGCTGATTCGTGAATTAAATTTATTACCAAAATATTTGCCTAAAGATGGTAAATACAAACACGTTAAATATGACATTCAATGGAAAAACTTTACCTCTGGCGCACCACTTACCAGTGAGATGGTGGCTGGGCGTTTAGATTTGGGAGCAATGGCTGACTTTCCTGCGGTTAATAATTTAGCGGCATTTAAAAAAGCTGGGAAAGAAAGCATATTTTTAGCCCCATTGTCAGGCAGTATTAATGGTAGCGGCAATGCGATTGTTGTTCCAATTGACTCAAAAGTAACTTCACTCAAAGAACTAAAGGGACAGACTATTTCCGTACCTTTTGCTTCAACTGCTCATGGACTGTTGCTACGAGCAATTCAAGCTGAAGGCTGGCAACTTGATAAAGATATTAAAGTGATTGCTCAGGCGCCAGAAGTGGCAGGGCCTGCATTAAAAAGTCATAAAATTGCTGCACATGCTGACTTCGTACCATTTGGAGAGTTATTTGCTTACCAAGGTTTTGCCAAAAAAATCTATGATGGTTCACAAGCAAAATCACCAACATTTCATGGTTCACTTGCCAGCAAGGATTATGCACAGCAGCATCCAGAAGTTATAAAAGCCTATTTACAGGCAACTATTGAAGCGAATCGTCTGATTCGGGAACAACCAGAAAAATATAGTGAACTTATTGCTGAAAAAACAGGTATTCCTGCCGAAGTTGTTTATCTATTTCATGGCCCTTTAGGTCTGCAAACTCGTGACTTAACGTGGAAACCTGAATATCGAAAAGCGACTCAAATTGCGATAGATACCTTAAAAGTTTTAGGCAAAAACGACGGTACGCTTGATGTAAATAAATTTATTGATGATCAATATATTAAGGATGCATTTCAGGCATCTGGACTTAATTACAGCCAGCAACTGGCCGACTATGCAAAATCACCTTTGGTTGCCAATGACGCTTTAACGGGCCAACCCATCAAAACATTTGATCGGGTAACTCAAATTTGGGTAAAGGGTGAAGAAAAAGTGCGTAGCTACGAAACGCCTGAGCATGCTTTTTCTGATTTAAAGAAAATACAAGCCGATGGAAAAACGGTGCGTGTGGTTTATAGCCAAGATCATCAGTCCGATATTAAGTTACTTGCTAATTTGGCATGGTATGCCACAGACAAAGCAGGACAAATTCAGGCTTTTTTATTAAAAGATGATGCTGAAAAATGGGCTAAACAACAGGGCGGAAAAGTATATGACTTTAAAGCTATTCAGCTTGTAACACAGAGCTGATGTGTTGTCTTACCTAATGATCAGGAGGTGACAAATGAGTAGTTTAGCCCAGACAAAACCTAATAACCAAAGTACATTTTTGACTAAATTTTTTCAGCAGTTGAGTTCATATCCGGCGCGTTTAAAAAGCTATGTCATTGCTTTCACATCTATAGCTTTTTGGATAGTCATTTGGCAAGGACTTGCTCAGTTTAAAGTAAATTTAGGCTTTGTGAACTTTAGCAATGTCCCGACACCTTTAGATGTCATTCATGCGCTATGGGCTTTTTTTCAACTCAGCGCTGCATTTGAACATGTTGAATCTAGTATGTTTCGTGTAGTGATTGGTTTTGTGCTTGCGGCTCTAATTGGTGTAGGTATTGGTTTGTTGGCAGGACGTTATCAAAAACTGGCTGCCTTTCTAATGCCACCATTAGAAGTATTACGTCCAATTCCGGCAGTTGCATGGATTCCTTTAGCGATTCTGATTTTTCCATCCTCAGAGGCTTCCATGATTTTTATTACCTTTATTGGGGCTTTATTTCCAATTTTATTAAACACGGTACATGGTGTTGGTGCAGTTGACCCAAGACTCGTTGCGTCAGCGAAAAGTCTAGGTGCTTCTGATCTCGCCATTATTCATGAAGTCATCATTCCGGGAGCATTACCGAACATCATTACTGGTTTATCCATTGGAATGGGCACTTGTTGGTTTTGTTTAGTGACTGCCGAAATGATTTCAGGCCAACACGGAATTGGATACTTCACATGGGAATCTTTCACCTTGCAAAACTATAGCAATATCGTGGTTGGCATGGTGCTGATCGGAGCGTTAGGTATGTTTAGCAGTACATTGGTACGTGTGATTGGAAACCGATTTACTCCATGGTATCAATTGAGGAAGTCTTAAAATGTCAGTTACACAAGGCCATGTACGTATTCAAAATCTATCTCTACATTTAGGGCAAGCTAAAAATCGTTTTCAGGCATTAGATCGGGTTAATTTCGAAATACAACCGGGCGAGTTTATATGTCTACTTGGCCCATCTGGTTGCGGTAAATCTACATTATTAGGTGCTTTGGCAGGGCATTTACCGATTAGTTCTGGGTCTTTAACGGTCGATGATGAATCGATATTTGAACCGCATCCAGATAGAGGTTTGGTGTTTCAGCAACATACCTTATTTCCGTGGAAAAGCGTGCTCGAAAATATTGCCTTTGGTTTAAAAATGAAAGGCATCGCTAAACAAAAGCGTATTGAACAAGCTCAGAAAATGATTGATCTGGTCGGGCTTAAAGGTTTTGAACATAAATTTCCAGCCGAACTTTCTGGTGGCATGCAGCAACGAGTTGAAATTGCGAGAGTATTGATTAATCAACCTCGCATTTTATTAATGGATGAGCCTTTTGGTGCGTTAGATGCTCAAACTCGTTTAAAAATGCAAATGCTATTACTCGAAATTTGGCAAGAAATCCAAACGTCGGTTTTATTTATTACCCACGATATTGATGAGGCACTTTTTTTAGCCGATCGAGTGTTGATTATGAGCCATCGACCAGGACGGATTATTGAGGAAATTTCGCTTAAGTTTGAACGTCCACGGGATGTTGAGCTTGTAACGAGTAGTGAATTTACAGCCATAAAAAAACATTGCATCCAAACGTTAAAAGAAGCCACTCAACAAGAAGAGTTAAGCCGTTTAAATCCATTAGGGCTTGGAAAGAAATCACAAATTAAGGAATACGAATGAGTTTTTATTATCAGGCTTTAGACGACCTCAATGAATATAATCAGGAATTTCTCGCACAGCTCAATCATGCAGATGAAAAGATCCGTTTTGTCGCTTTAATGAATATTGGTGATGAAGAAAATCCGGATTTACTTCCGTGGCTGCATACAGCACTACAACACGATTCTTCAGCTTTAGTTCGTGAAGAGGCAGCAAAAAATTTAGAAAGCTGGGAAGACCCAACCAGTTTGCAAGTATTGGCGCAAGCCTTATTTGATGTTGATCTGAATGTGAGACAAGCTGCCAGCCAGAGTTTAAGTGAAGTCAAAAATCCGGCATCGGCCCAGATACTGGCACCGTATTTAAAGCATACGGATACTTTTGCTCTTGGTGCAATTCTGCGTGCTTTAAAACCTTTACGACCACAGCAATTATTTGAAGAGATATCTGCTTTGGTACACCACGAAGATGCATTTGTACGCCGTGAGGCAGTCAGTGCATTAAGTTGGTTACAACAAGACCAAGCAATTACGATATTGGCAAAAATTGCCGAAACAGATACAGATGATGAGGTCCGCCGTATTGCAACAGGTGGTTTAGCTTATAGTCAGAACATATCGGTTGAAGTTATCCGAGCACTTCAACATTCTTTAACTTCGGAAAGTTGGCAACTAAGAGTGGAAGCTGCTCTTACGATTGGAAAATTACGTATTGTTCAGCTCGAAGCTCCTTTAATTCATGCTGTATCAGACTTGTATTGGCAAGTACGTATTGCAGCAGTACGGAGCTTGGGACTACTTAAATCACATCTGGCAGTTGCTCATTTGACTGATAACTTTAAGCATGAAATTAGTAATTTGCGTAAAGAAGTCGCTTTAGCCCTAGGTGAGATTGGTACAGCAGAAGCTCAGAAGCTATTGGAACAACATCAAAATGATCCAGATCCTGAAGTACGAAAAGCGATCCGTATTGGATTAAATCAAATTGGTGAGGTGAAGTATGCAAATCAGACCTGATATCCGTGTCGACACTATAAATAAGCAGGTTCACTTTATATGGACCGATGGCTCAAGCGTATGTCTGAGTCATCAAAGTTTAAGGGAAATTTGCCCATGTGGCTTTTGTCGAGCGAAGCGGATTAAACAAATTAAAATAGAGCATCAAAATGTTGAAGTGACAGCTATGTTTGATCAAGGTTATGGTGCCCAAATTTGCTTTAGTGATGGGCATGACAAAGGGATTTTTCCGTGGGCTTTTTTAAAAGAATTTGCTACGGGATAAAAGATGCCTTCTGCTTGGGACAGAAGGCATCTTATTTAATTAATGATCATGTTCTAAATAATCTGGTTTTTTCGGAAGCGCAAGGCTACATAAGAAACAGATAATCAGCATGACAATCACATATATAAAGAAGGTATTTTCAATTCCGGCAGCTTTAAACTGTAAGGCAACCGAAGGCGCAGAACCACCAAACAGCGCATTACCTACTGCATAAGAGAAACCTACACCTAAAGCTCGCACATGAGGTGGGAACATTTCAGCTTTTACCAAACCACTAATAGAGGTATAGAAGCTGAGTAACATCATCATAAAGATGAGTAGCAAGGTAATGATGATCGGAGAATCTATATAGGCACGCATCCCGATGACCATGACGGGATAAATAAAAATGGCGGACAATAAGCTAAATGCCAACATTGAAGAGCGTCGCCCAATACGGTCTGAAATTGCACCAAATATAGGTTGAGCACACATATAGACAAATAGGGCAAAGGTCATGATATAACCAACGGTTTTTCCGTCCATCCCTAAATTGGTTAAATAGGTTTTTGAATAAACAGTCTCTACATAAAATGTTAATGAACCAGCAGAAGTGTATCCAACCACCAATAAAAAGGTTTTCCAGTGCTTTTTAAAGAGTTCTCTTAAGCTACCAGACTCTTTTCGTTCGCTGTCTTGATGAGAAAGTGTTTCTTCTAAACGACTACGTGCAAGCAAAGATAAGATTGCTGCGATACCACCAATAACAAATGGAATACGCCAACCGCCATCATGTAATTGTTGTTCACTTAAGAACGTCAACAAAATAACGCCCAGTAAGCTTGCAAGCAATTGACCACCAGAGAGGGTGACATATTGGAAAGATGAGTAAAAACCACGCTGACCTTTTAAGCCTAATTCACTCATATAAGTGGCAACGGCGCCATATTCACCACCCACTGATAAGCCTTGAAGCAAACGAACAAGGAGTAACAGAAAAGGGGCAAATAAACCGACTTGATCATAAGTAGGCAAAGCTGCAAATAAAAAGGAGCTTAAAGCCATCAGACAAATTGATATGATCATCGACTTCTTTCGGCCATGTCGATCTGCAATACGACCAAATAGCCAGCTTCCAATCGGACGCATAAAGAAGCTTGCGGCAAACACCCCCCAAACATAAATAGACTTGGTTGTGCTATCCATATCTGGCGCGGTTAAAGCTTGAGTAAAGTAAGCAGCAAATACTGCATAAATATAAAAATCAAACCATTCAACTAAATTACCAGAGGCTGCGCCTACAATCCCACGTATCCGGCTACGTTTTTCTTCCTGAGTATATGTCATATTACTTCCATCATTTTGTAGACAAAAACTAGGAACTTTTAGGTGGGCTAAACAGAAAATAGAATGAACTTTTTAAAAATCACTCAACCCTGAGCACGTCCTTAGAATTCCTAACCATTCATTTTTTCTAATTTTAAAATTCGATTCTAGTGAGATTACGTCCTTTTGTTCGATTTAAAGAGATTTTTACCAATGATCGAACACTTCCTTTTATTTAACTGAATAATTAATTGTTTTTAAAATCAGTAAGCTAATTTAATACCAGTATTTTTCTATTCTGTTTCTCCTTTTAAGTGCCATTTTGAGCTTAAGTGTATTTTGAATATTTGATAATACTTAAAAAGTTATAGTATCAATTCCTAAGAAAATAAATGAAATTCATAGAATGATAAGTTGAAAAAAGTCGAACTAAATTCACTTAATCGAAAAAATACAGAATATGTTGTTTCTCAATATATGTAGCTGTATTCTTGCGTGGCTAAAAATCGGCTCAGCACTTATTTCTAGCGCTTCAAATTATGCACGGTATGGCAGGTAGTTATTCAATGGAAAGACGTTCGTTAAATCTTCACTTCATGACATGCTCTAAAACAGCATTGGCTTCATCTATTGCACTCATAACATCTGTCGTCTATGCAAATGAAGCGGAGGTTTCGCAGCTCCCAACCATTACTGTGAACGCTACACAAAATACTGATGCACTATACACATCAAAAAAAGTGAGTTTATCTGGTTTTCAAACTGGTGATGTAAAGAAAGTACCTGCATCTATTACAACCATTACATCTGAACGCATAGCAGATCAACACGCAAAAACACTGACCGATGTAATTAAAAATGATTCATCCTTAGGCGATGGTTATGCTGCAATTGGCTACTATCCAAATTTTGTAGCACGTGGTTTTGCGCTTGATTTAGGCTCAAGCTATCTCATTAATGGCCATACCATACGTGGCGAACAAAATGTAGCTTTAGAAAATAAAGAACAAGTTGAAATCTTAAAAGGTATTTCTGCAATTCAAAGTGGAATGTCGACACCCGGTGGTGTGGTTAACTATGTAACCAAAAGACCTGCCGATATTAAAACTATTACGGTCGATGCAAATTCAGAAGGCGGCTATACACTGGCAACGGATGTAGGCGGCTTTGTTAATGATAGTTTTGGTTATCGAATCAATTTAGCCCATGAAAGCATCCATCCAAATGTTGATCACGCAAATGGTAAGCGTGAGTTTGGTTCAGTTGCTTTAGACTGGAAAATTAATGAGCGTTCTAAACTACTGTTTGACATTGAAGCTCAGCATCAAAGCCAACGTTCAGTACCCGGTTATCAGCTGCTTGATGGGCAAGAAGTACCAATAAATGTAGATCAAGACCGTTTATTGGGTTATCAGTCGTGGAGTAAACCTGTTGTAAATAACAGTCTAAATGCGAGTTTGAAATATCAATATGCATTTAACGATCAATGGAATGGTAGCTTAAGTGCGTCTCAAAGCCGTGTTGTGATTGATGATAATAGTGCTTTCCCATGGGGATGTTATAGCAGCATTTGTGAAGTTACCGGTTTGGGCTATACTTTTGATAAACACGGAAATTATGACATTTACGACTTCCGCAGCCCAGATGATACACGAATTACTAACCAGTTCGCTGCTGGGTTAAATGGTCAATTCAACACTGGCAATATTCAGCATCAAATCGCTTTCGAATTACAACGTACATATAAAACCTTAAAACACCATACACCACTGAATGTAGGGGTAGGAACAGGCAATATCTATGAAGATACGGTCGACTACAGTCCTTCATCGGAAAGCCCAGGCGATCGTTACAAAGCTCTAGAGAGTGATCAGACTGCACTTACTGTATCTGACCGAGTTCAATTTAATGATCAATGGTCAACTCTACTCGGTGGAAAACTGATTCACCTTGATGAGCAAGCTTATAATTCAGATGGGCAGCAAAGCCGTGATACGGATTTAAACAAATTCTTGCCACAATTAGCACTCATGTATAGTCCAATTTCCACGACTAATCTTTATGCTTCATATGCCAAAGGATTATCAGATGGTGGTGAAGCTCCGTGGTTCGCTAATAATGCTCTAGAAGTTCTATCTCCTAAAAACTCTGAACAATATGAAGTTGGTGTTAAGCAACAAATACGCAATTTCTTAGTAACAGCAGCTATTTTTGATTTAAAACAAGACAATCAATACAGTAAAGTAAATGCAGATAGAACTTTTGATTTTGTTGAGCAAGGCGAACAACACAATCAAGGTATTGAGTTAGGTTTAACAGGTGCCTTAACCGATACACTCGATGTAAGTTCAGGTGTTACCTATACCAAATCTCGTCTAGTTGATATTGATACTGACAACTACAAAGGCCACCAAACTCAAAATGTACCGAAAGTACGTGCCACAGCCCAGTTATCTTATAAAGTACCGTCAGTTGAAGGATTAAGATTACTCAGTGGTATGCAATACAGTAGCAGTAAATATGCAAATAAAGAGGGAACGGCAAAAGTAGGCGGATATAGTGTCTTTAATATTGGTGCTGCCTATAAAACAAATTTTGCTGGGCATGACACAACTTTTAGATTCAATATTGATAACTTATTTAACAAGAAATATTGGCGTGATGTAGGGGCATTTATGGGGGATGACTATCTGTTCTTAGGTAATCCTCGCACAGTTCAATTTTCTACAACTTTTAGCTTTTAAAAGTTACAGGACAAATAAAAAGGAGCTTTGAAAGCTCCTTTTTATTTCAGGAATTAAGCCGACATTTTTGGTTTAACCATATTATTAATCGACAAGATATCATCAAGCACTTGTGCTGATAATAAACCTTCATTTTGAACTAAAGCCAATACGCTTTGCCCAGTTTCGTTTGCCGTTTTAGCAATACGAGTTGTAGTTTCATAACCTAGGTATGGGTTAAGTGCAGTCACAATACCAATTGAATTTTCAACCAAAGCTTTACAGTGTTCAGGGTTCGCCGTAATTGTATCAATACATTTGGTTTGGAACATTGCCATTGCTTTACCAAGCAAGTCCATCGATTCAAACAGTTTGAATGCAATAAGTGGTTCCATTGCATTTAACTGTAATTGACCAGCTTCAGCAGCTAAAGTTACAGCCAAATCATTTGCAATGATCTGGAAGCAAGCAAGGTTCATTGCTTCAGGAATAACTGGGTTTACTTTACCCGGCATAATCGAGCTACCAGGTTGACGTGCTTCTAAATTAATTTCATTAATGCCAGTACGTGGACCACTTGAAAGTAAACGCAAGTCATTGGCAATTTTTGAAAGTTTAGTTGCAGTACGTTTTAATAAACCAGATAAAAGAACAAAGTCACCCATATCAGAAGTGGCTTCAATCAAATCTGGAGCTGACTTAATTTTCTTACCAGAGATTTTTCCAAGTGCTTGAATCGCGAGTTCACGGTAACTATATTCAGTGGTAATTCCCGTACCAATCGCTGTACCGCCAAGATTCATATAAGCTAAAACATTTGGAATAAGCGTATTAATTTGCTCAAGGTCTTTTTGTAGAGTTACAGCAAAAGCACCAAACTCTTGACCTAATGTCATAGGCACAGCGTCTTGTAACTGAGTACGACCCATTTTTAAAATGTGTGCAAACTCTTGAGATTTATTCAAGAAGCTAAGAATCAAATTGTTAAATGGAAGATTTAACTCATCTAGGCTAAGTAATAAACCTAAACGAATTGCAGTAGGGTATACGTCATTTGTTGACTGCGACATATTAATGTCGTTATTTGGATGCAAGTATTGATATTGACCTTTAGAATGGCCCATATATTCTAAAGCAACGTTTGCCAATACTTCATTTGCATTCATATTGGTTGAAGTGCCAGCACCGCCTTGCATCATGTCGATTGGGAACTGGTCATGGAAATTACCACGAATAAGCTGATTACAGCTGTATTCAATCGCTTCAAATTTAGTTTGATCTAAGTTTTTAAGATTATAGTTTGCTTCAGCACAAGCTAGTTTAACCATAGCTAATGCTTTAATTAAATTAGGGAAATTTCCAACTTTGCTATTTGTTAAGTTGAAATTTTCTAAAGCACGTAATGTTTGAACTCCGTAATAATGGTCATTGTTGATTTCTCGATGACCAATAAGATCCTTCTCAATACGGGTAGTAATATCAGCGTTCATCATTAAACTTCGAATTAGTTAAGATGATTCATCTTAGAATTCGAAATGCTTCACTTCTAATGCATTTATTAAAGCAATTATGCATTTTTTGCATAAAAAAAAAGAGGGTAGTCGAGAAATAATCGTTGGTATATGAGCGTATATAGAATGAATACTTGTTCTAAAGTTTAATATATTCAAATATTTATTTAATTTTATAGATTGGTCAAAGGTGTGAAAATATAAGTAAATCAAAATTTATACAGAAAACTAAGCAATCATTTCCGTGTATTAAAATCAAAAAAATATTTGATTTTTCATGTGAAAGTTAATTTATATAAGCAAATAATGAGTTTTGTTTAATAAATTTTAATAAAATTGTGATGCATTTCACATAAAAATACTTATAATACAGAAAATTTTGATTTATTAAGTTTATGTTAAAAGTAACTGCTGCTTTATTAATATTGGGAAGTTTTGCTTGTTATCTCCTTTGGGGTAATGAAGAAAAAGCTGAAACTAAAAGTTCGCACATGCTTAAAGAAGCTGAGCAATCAATTAAGAATGCTGAGTTATCTATTCAAAAAGCTAAACAAAATATCCCTACTGCATCGTATCAATAATTTAGGCATTCAAGATTATTGTCTGTTAAATAATCTTTTGACTGAAATTTTATAAGGTGTAAGCACGCTGTAAAGAGACAAATGCATGAGAATGAAGTTTATTGCATATGACCCTAATTCTGGTGAGAAACTCAGCTTGAAAGAGCATATTCATCACATGGATAAATACACAACTTATGTTTTTTTTAGTGATGAAAAAGACAATATGGTTTTCAATCCACAGAAAAAACAGATATTTGAAATCAGTCAATATACTTCTAATATGATGGTTGAAATTTCAAGAAAGTTATACTACTTGATTGGTGAATATTAGGTCATTTTGATCAACCCGTCTGCGAAAATCGTCACCGCTTTTAAAGGGGACTCAATACGTTTGCGTACACCCAAATAGATACTTTAGTATAATAGTCGGGATTATCTTTTTATCTTATACTCTTTTCAAATATTGTATTTAAATACAATTAATTATTATGACTGCTTAAATCCTGAAATGAGGTAAGGTAATCATTTTCTTATCAATTATTACCTTACCAACCCATTGAGTGAGTAAAAAAATTATTTTTCATATTTTTTGGATTAGGCAAAGTAAAAAGGGTATGAAAATAGATTTTTTAACTACCTTTTATAGTGGAAAAGTATCTTAATTAAGATTCTGAAAAATTTAATCAATAACATAAGGATTGGTTATTGAAACAGTTTACAGTCCGCATTCTTCCCCAAGGTGCGGACTTTTTTTATCAATAAAATGTACAAATATAAATTCGTGCTTATTTCTAAAAGTTATCTTTTCAAGATCTCTTATTTATTTTTATGATGGCTTTTTATTGTTTGATTTAAATAATTTTTTTAGCTGAATTGTACTTATGTTCATCTCTTGTCTCGTGAAAACAAAACCTATTATTTTCTTATCTTCTTTTCTATGTCAGAATTATTAAATACTTAATTTTATAGATTGGCTTTGTCCTTTCACTTCTCGCATTTTTGCAGGTACTCCCTATGTTTTATCATTCTTTCTCATCACTAAATTTATTTATGCTACTTCCCAAAAATATCAATTAATAAAATTACAAATCTAAAAGGGAATAGATAAGATGAATTTAGAAGTCCGTTGGGTAGAGGATCTCCTCACATTAGAACGTGAACGTTCAATCTCAAAAGCAGCAGAGAAAAGATTTATTAGCCAGTCTGCATTTACTCGAAGAATTCAACAAATTGAAGAAATGATTGGTGCTGAAGTCATTATTAGGAACAACAAAAACAACATCGAATTTACAGACATTGGTCGAATTTTATTAGTGATGTCTAAAAATATTGAAAAACAGGTAGAGGAGACCGCAAAACTAATTAAAAATATTAAAAATGAAACTGAATCGACCATTCGTTTCTGCGTTGTTCATTCTTTAGCCTCTGGATTTTTAACTACTTTTTTAAAGAAATTTCCTACACTTATTCGTGATTTAAAAATTGAAATTGTCGCAACGAATAGTGGAGAAGGCCTGTCTTTGTTAAAAGAAGGTGCTTGTGACTTTATGATTTGCTATGCAGATAAAAGCAATATTAGAAAAGTTGGGGATGATATTTTAAGTGGTATCAAAATTGCTGAAACGGTTATTGTACCGGTTTCTGCAACTGAACCTGACCACAGTCCTAAACATACAATACAAAGTAATTTTGCTCTGCTAGCGTATAGTAAACACGCGTACTTAAGAAAATTGGTAGATCAACTGATTGAAGGTAAGCTTGTATATAAAACCTTATATGAAACAGATAATGCCACCAATTTAAAAGAGCTGGTTTTACAAGGTCTAGGAGTTGCTTGGATTCCAAAAATTAATGTTGAAGAAGACCTTGCAGCCGGAAAATTAGTCATTTTAGACCAACAAGAATATTGCCTTGCTCAAGATATTTATATCTTCAAAAATAATTTGAGTGATAATAAGTCGGTACAGAAAATATGGAATGGTTTTAAAGGCCAGCAAGACCTATAACGTCTACTCATTTGAAATGATGAAGTACAGATATTTATATATAAATTAAGCAAATAAGTAGATTATGCTTTGGTCTTTACGATGAAAGGCAGTATAAAGCATTGCCCCTTGTCTAAATTCTTTGATAATTTAGAGTAAATTTCAATAAGTCAAAAGTAGAGTATAGGAGTATTTATCTCTTTCATACCTACTTTGAGCTTATTTCAATGGATTATTGAGTCCAAGCGGAGACAATTTTGTTTGATCTAGACAGTAGATTATTAAATATTTTTTATCATATTTATCGGTTCAAAAGTGTTTCAATGGCTGCAGATGCCATTGGTTTGACACAGCCGAGCGTTAGTAATGGTCTAAACAAAATCCGCCAACATTTTAATGATCCTTTGTTTATTCGAGTCGGTAATGAAATGATTCCGACTGAACTGGCAAAGCAAATTTTTCCACTCATTAGCGAAGTTATTGATAAGGTTGAAAGCATTAATAATTTCAATGTGAACTTTGATCCGTTGACCTCAGATCAGTTGTTTACGATCGCGATGACTGATGTGTCTCATTTGGTCTTGTTGCCGCAATTAACCAATTATTTAAAAGAAAAAGCACCTTTGATTCGTTTAAATATTAGGCCTATTACACCAGAAACTAGCTATCAAATGGCAAACGGCGAAATTGATCTAGCCATAGGTTTTTTACCGCAGTTAGAAGAAGGTTTTTATCAGCAGAAGTTTTTTCGTCAACATTATGTTGTAATTAGCTCAAAAAGCCATCCACGTTTAGACCCAAATAATTTCACTTTAGAGGATTATATGCGTGAATCTCACATCGATATTGATGCGGGTATTGGGCATTATCACATCAAAAATGAGCTACAAAATAAAGGGCTGGATCGAAATATTTTAATTCGCTTACCAAGTTATTTAGGAGTGGGATTGGTCGTTCAGGAAACAGATGCTATTGCCACTGTGCCATATTATTTAAGTCAGGTTTTATTGGTTAGAGAGAACTTACAGATTTTACCGGCACCGCTTGATTTTCCAACTTATGATGTTAAGCAACATTGGCATATGTCTTGTCACCATAAGAGTAGCCATAAATGGTTCCGTCAAACCTGTTATGAGCTATTTAAAACCGCTTAAGAATTTTTATTATAAAAAAGAAGATGTAAGAAAATCCTTACATCTTCTTTTAATTTTAAATTAAATTTCAATCGCAACGGCTGTTGCTTCACCACCACCAATACATAGGGCAGCGACACCTTTCTTTTTACCTAAGCGTTTTAATGCATAAATAAGAGAAAGGATAATTCTTGAACCTGTAGCACCAATTGGATGGCCCAATGCACATGCACCACCATGGATGTTTACTTTTGCTTCATCAATTCCTAGCTCATGAATTGGTGCCATTGCCACCATTGCAAAAGCCTCATTAATTTCCCAAGCATCTACTTCATCAACAGACCAACCAGCACGCTCAAGTACTTTCTGAATTGCACTAATTGGAGCAATTGTGAATTCGCTTGGATGCTGAGAGTGAGTCGAAGTTGCAACAATTTTTGCTAAAGTATTTAAGCCATGGCTTTGAGCATATTCTTCAGTAGTAAGTACTAATGCAGCTGCGCCATCAGAAATAGAGCTTGAGTTAGCGGCTGTAATTGTGCCGTCCTTGCTAAAAGCAGGGCGTAAAGTCGGAATTTTCTCAAGATTTGCTTTTAATGGTTGCTCATCTTGATCAATAACTTCGACACCTTTACGGGTTTTTACTTCAACAGGAACAATCTCTTCTTTGAAATAACCTTCCGTAATCGCAGTTTGCGCTTTTTTAAGTGAAGAAATTGCAAAGTCATCCATTTGCTCACGGGTAAAGCCTTTGGTATTTGCCATGTCTTGAGCAAAAGAACCCATTAAACGACCTGTTTCTGCATCTTCGAGGCCATCTAAAAACATATGGTCCTTAATTTCGCCGTGTCCCATACGATAACCACCGCGAGCTTTAGGCAAAATATAAGGTGCATTCGTCATAGATTCCATGCCGCCAGCCACAATAATATTGGCACTGCCTGCTTTTAAGGTATCTGATGCCATTAACACCGCTTTCATTGCAGAGCCGCAAAGTTTATTAATGGTCACAGCTCCGACATGATCAGGCACGCCAGCTTTGCGCATGGCTTGACGAGCAGGGCCTTGACCAATACCTGCACTGAGTACGCAACCGAAAATCACTTCATCTACTTGTTCAGGTTTAACACCCGCACGTTGGATCGATTCACGGATGACAGCAGCGCCAAGTTCTGGAGCAGTTAGAGAAGATAAACTACCCTGAAAACCACCCATTGCAGTACGGCTACCTGAAACTATAACAATTGAACTCATCTTAATATCTCTTATTGGTGTATTTGCTAAATTGCCTTTAGCCTAAACTAAAGGCGCCACTAAATTAAAAAGTTGGAGGGGTATAGCTGAGCGTTCTACCAAAGAACCACAGCAAGAATAAAACTAAAGGAAAATGCACAACGAGCTGCGTCACTGTAAAACCAATCACATCTTTTGCTTTTAGTTTTAAAATGCCTAACATTGGAAGCATAAAGAATGGATTGATTAAGTTTGGTAAAGCTTCGGCTGCATTATAAATTTGCACAGACCAGCCTAAATGAACCTTTAAATCATTTGCTGCTTGCATAACATATGGGGCTTCAATAATCCATTTTCCACCACCTGACGGTACAAAAAATCCAAGTACCGCAGAGTAAATTCCCATCACAATTGCAAAGGTTTCTTTTGAAGCGATTGAAACGAAAAACTCGGCAATATAATGTGACAGCGATAAGTCTTGGCTATTTAAAGCTTGCGTCATAATAAAGGCGATACTTCCGTAAAGTGGAAATTGAATTAAGATGCCCGATACTGCCGGAACTGCTTTTGCAACAGCATTTAAAAAGTTCCGTGGTGTGCCATGTAAAGCTAACCCAAGCATTAAAAACACGAAGTTGTAGGTGTTGAGACTTGAAATGGCAATGATGGGATTGCTTTTTGAAAATTCAAAAAACATCAAGATTAAGCCTAAAACCACCACAATAATCGTTAAGATAGGCGAATTTTCTAACCAGTCACCTGGACGAGTAGATTTTGCTTCACTTGTTTTTTCTTCTTCAAATTGCACATCAAAACTATCAATGGTTTTAACGCTATTGCCTTTTGGGGCAGACCAATATGCAATAGCGATTGAAACAATCACTAAAATAATGGTCATTGCAATTGATTGCCAAAGGAAAATCGTTTCGGTAAATGGAATAACACCAGTCAGGTTATAAATTGACTCAGGTAAACTGGTTTTATTCGCCTGAAGCTGTGCTGCTGATGAACTAATTCCAAGAGCCCAAGTTGCGCCCATACCAATGATTGCGGCTGCCGCAGCAGCACGATAATCCATATTCAGCTCTTTACGTTTTGCTAATGCGATCACTAAAAGTGCAGTAAGAATCGTACTTATTGCCCAATTGACTAGTGAAATTAATAAACTAACGGTTGCCACCAAAACAATAGCACCACGTCCAGAACTTGGAATACGCGCCATTTTTTGGATCAGGAATTTTACGGGCTTAGATACAGAAACAACATAACCTACAATAATGAGCATAGTCATTTGTAGGGTAAAGGGAATAAGACTCCAGAAGCCATTACCAAATGAGGTCGCTACATCATGGATTGGAGCACCAATACCTAAAGCGGCAACAGAAACAATAATGACGCCAAGCAGAGCAAAAATATATGAATCAGGAAACCATTTTTCAGACCAGTCACTAATCCGAAGAGCAAATCTTTCAAAAATTCCTTGCTGTTTTTCCATAGCTGAAAAAATCCTTCTCATTCTTATTTATAGACAGCACATCCGGTGCTTGATAGGGCTAAGACTCAAGCTCAATTACTAACTTGAGTCTTGTACAGCTAACTAAGCCTTAGAATTTACGCGACTAAGGTTTTATAAAACTCGACACCTGTAGCAGCTTGAATTTGTTCGAGCGTTACGTCTTTAGCAAGTTCAATGAGCTCTACACCTTGTGGCGTAATATCCATTACGCCTAAGTCTGTAATTACGCGATGAACAACACCTTTACCTGTTAAAGGCAAACTACAGTTTTTCACGATTTTTGGTGTACCGTCTTTTGCGCAGTGTTCCATTAGAACAACAACTTTTTGAACACCAACAACCAAGTCCATTGCACCGCCCATACCTTTGACTTTTTTACCCGGAATCATCCAGTTCGCTAAGTCTCCTTTTTCAGAAACTTCCATTGCACCTAAAATTGCAATGTTGACATGGCCACCACGAATCATGGCAAAGGATTCTGAGCTTGAGAAAAAGGCTGCTCCAGGGCGAGCAGTAACCGTTTGTTTGCCGGCATTAATTAAATCGGCATCGACAGTTTCTTCAGTCGGGAATTCACCAATACCTAATAGGCCATTTTCAGATTGAAGCCAAACATTAATATTTTCAGGAATATAATTGGCAACAAGGGTAGGTAAACCAATACCTAAATTGACATAAAAACCATCTTCAAGTTCTTTTGCAGCACGTTGTGCCATTTCATTACGTGACCAAGCCATTTTATACTGCCTCCGTGCTTAAAGTTTTATGCTCAATGCGTTTTTCAGGTGATGCATTTAATACAATGCGGTTCACATATATACCTGGTAAATGGATTTCATCCGGATCCAATTCACCAATTTCAACCACCTGTTCAACTTCTGCAATTGTAATTTTTCCAGCCATTGCACATTCGGGATTAAAATTCTGAGCAGTTTTACGAAATACTAAATTACCTGCCTTGTCTGCCTTATATGCTTTAACAAGAGCTACATCGGCTGTTAAAGATTCTTCTAAAATGTAATTTTTGCCGTTGAAAATACGTTCTTCTTTACCTTCAGCAATGAGTGTACCTACGCCAGTTTGTGTGTAAAATGCTGGAATTCCAGCACCTCCAGCACGTAACTTTTCAGCTAAAGTACCTTGCGGAGTAAGTTCAACTTCTAATTCACCATTTAAATATTGGCGCTCGAATTCTTTATTTTCACCCACATAAGAAGAGATCATTTTTTTGATCTGTTTGGTTTGAAGCAATATACCTAAACCGAAATCATCTACACCTGCGTTATTCGAAATGCATGTGAGACCAGTTACACCGCTTTGTTTAACTGCAACAATTAGTTTTTCCGGAATTCCACACAAACCAAAACCACCAACAGCAAGTGTTTGATTGTCTGCAATTACATCTTTCAGTGCTGCCTCTGCGTTGGCATAAACTTTATTCATTCTGTTGTTTTCCTATATCCCTTAGTGTTTCTAGTTTTAGCATCACATTTTGTGTTATAGAAGTTAATTTTTTTAAATGATTAATAAGTATAATCAATGAATAATATCAAATTAAGTACAAAACTTAAGACGCATACAAGCTAAAAAATTTAAAAATTACTCTACAACATATTGAAAATTATAAAAATTAAAGAATTTAACTTATCCATAAGCTTAACTTATATTAAAAGACAATCTTTAATTTTTTAAAATTTATATTGAACCAGTGCCTCAATAAATTGAGCAGAAATATTTGAAATTTCAAAGTTCTTTTTATAAACAATTCCTACTGTTTTATGAATGGCTTCGTCTTTTAAATCAATCAGTACG
This sequence comes from Acinetobacter sp. BD54, assembly GCF_044778325.1. Taxonomy (NCBI): domain Bacteria; kingdom Pseudomonadati; phylum Pseudomonadota; class Gammaproteobacteria; order Moraxellales; family Moraxellaceae; genus Acinetobacter; species Acinetobacter sp. BD54. Next base: position 152,068 of record NZ_JANJEP010000006.1, read on the forward strand.
TTATGTTCTTTATCAATGTGTTTAGCAAAATGCCTTGGAATTGCACTTACCCCAATTCCATAAGCAACGAAACTTGAAAGAGATGAAATTTGGTGGCATTCAACTTTTAAATCGAGCGTTATATTATTTCGCAAACAATTTTGCTCAACTAAATATCGAACAATTGAGGGTTTTTGCAAGGTTACAAATGGATTTGAACAAAGCTCATGCCATGTAATAGAAGATGATTGAGCGAGTGGGTGACTCTTAGGTAATAGAGCTAAGAAGTCTTCTTCAAACAACGGTTTAAACTCTAAACCTTCGGTGAGATCCGGTTCAAAACAAATACCAAGCTCAAAAATACCATCTTGTACTTTTTCTATAATGGTCTCATTTGGAATATCGTGAATTGAAAAATTAAGGTTGGGGTGGACTGCTAAAAATTGATGAATCACCTCTGGCAAAATTGCATGGGTCACAAAGGGCATAGATGCAATACTTAAGGTTCCACGATTGAGTTTAAAGCGTTGTTTAACATCGTTTTCCATTTCATCCCAATTGGCGAGTAATTTTTTTGCATATGGAATGAGTGATTTGCCTTCTTGAGTAAGCTCAACTCGGCGTGTATTACGGTTAAAGAGCTTTCCGCCTAATTCTTCCTCTAAGCTTTTGATGGTGAGACTTAAAGCAGATTGGCTGAGATGTAACTCTAAAGAAGCATTGGCATAGTTGAGTGTACGCGCAAGGGCCAAAAAAGCTTTTAGTTGTTTAAGCGTCATTTCTTTCCTTTAAATTACTCAACTTACCTAGAAGATTAATTTATACGAAAATTTGTCTAATATGATGTTTTTTGACAAAAAATTATGAAAAATAAAAATCATGGACTTATTTAACAGAGAGCCAGAAATAAATGTAAAAATCTTGAATTACTTTAATAAATTGTCCCAACAAAACTCGTCTCTATTATTAGAAAAATATATAAACACGCCAATTACATGGAAAAACAAATAACCTAGCCAAATTGCTTGAGGAGCAACTTTCAAGCCTTCTAATAAAACAGTTGTTGAATAGATTGCCAATAAAAAGGTGAAGAGGATGACGTAAGTAGCACTCACTACAAATTTATATTTCGGTGCTAGATGAGGGATTTTATAACCAATAAGAATTTGCATCCCGCAATTTATGATCAATGAAATTATACCTACAAAGACTTGTGGCATATTTAGAGATGTTAAAGAGAGTTGCGTAATTATAAAAATAGCTTGCCACAGTACAAACATACCAAGAGGATACAAGATAAATTTAATCCATATCATATTTTGTTTTCTTATCAATATCTTACTTCGCTATTGTATTAAATAATTTAAATTAAATAAATATTATTTTTTCAAAATTTATTTTCAAAAAATATCAAGATATAAAGTCATTCTAATTTCAATTAATATATCTATGAATTTTTAAATTCTTTAAAATTTAATTTAAAAGATAAATAAATTATGTAAGGGTATAATTGATGAATAAAACTATTCTTGGCTTAATGGTAGTACCACTTGTATTGAGTGGATGTATAAAAAAAGCAGAGGAAAAACCAACAGAAAAAACGGAAAAAACCTCTACTATAAAAGCAACTGAACAGCCTCCAAAAGAAAAAAATATAATTCCTGCTATGCTAGTACGTAATTTTCTTGTGAAGTTTCAACAACCCAAAATTTGTGCTCCAAATCCAGATGTTGATGGAATTGTATGTACCTCTAAAGAAGCGATTGCACTTAAAAGTAATATTGAATGGATTGATCAAGTAATCGATAAGGAAATCCGTAAAGATTATGCAGATGCTCTTACACCTCCTTCAGAAAAGCAAAAGCAACTAAATCAAACCCAAGCTGAAGGGTTTAATAACTGGTCACAGAGTGTGGTTTATCGCTTTAATGGACAGTTTGGCCAATATGTGCAAATTTCGAAAGTAAGTTCAGAATATTCTGGCGGGGCTCATGGTATAGCAACTTTTGAAGATTATATTTTTGACTTAAAAAGTAAAAAACGCATTGAATTAAAAGATATTGTTATCAATGGAAAGATGAATGCGCTTAAAGAAGAATTGTGGAAACAATACGGATATTGGTGTCAAGAAAAAGATATGCAGCCTTATATTAGTAAAGAAGACTTTAAAGTAAGTGAAAATTTCTATATTAATCAATCAGGCGGGATTACATTTGATTTTCAGCTTTACGAATTGGCTCCATATGCTGCAGGTCCTGTGAGTTTAGAACTCTATGATACAGATCAACTGATAAAATCAGATTTTTTACCGCCAATGCCTACTTTAAAAACTGAAATGTAAAAATAACTCCTGCCTAATCCGATAAAGATATTAGAGCAAAATTTTTATATTAATTTACAATCTCTAGTAAATGGTAATAGTCACAATGGCACAGAATTTTTTGAGGAAGAGGATTATTCGGAGTCTCTATTAAAGAGCCCTGTGAAGACAGAACTCACTATTTATGTAACACAGAAGATTTTGAGTTTTTGATTATCTCAACTTATTTCTTGGTGGCTATTGCTGCTAATAGAAGCCCTCCACTTAAAGCAATATGTTCTAATACAATTTGGAAATCCTGAGTTCTTTGTGGTTCAGCTAATTTCCAAAAAGGATGTCCAATAGGAATACAAAGTAAAGTGAAAATGGCTAGTATTCCTGCACCCAACCATGTAAGCCCTGCAAAATTTGAAATAAGTAGAATTGATCCTATAAGTTGAATGGCAATAGTTGCAAAAGCAAATAATTGAGGAAGTGGTAAATTTGCTCCAATCATTTCATTAACAACAGTATCAAAGTTAAACACACCAAAAATACCAGCGATTAAAAAGAATGAAGATAAAACTATTCGTCCAATAACTAATGTGTAATTACTTGATAAAGTATTATGAATTAAGGATGCCATAAGGAGATTATTCCTATATAGAGTTGATGGTAACGATTGTTACCATCATACTTTTGTACATGGTAATGTCAATAACCATGGCATGCCTTTTATTTTGTAGGAAAGAATTGTGATAAGTGAAAGTACCAAAACCAATCAAATTGATAATAAAAATCGCCTTATAATTCAAACAGTAGGTGATCTTTTTCTAGAGTATGGTTACTCAAGAGTTTCTATTAATTTAATTATTTCCAAGATCGGGGGGTCTAAAAGAGATCTATATGCTCAGTTTGGAGATAAGGAGGGGCTTTTTAGGAGTGTGATTGCGGATGTGTGCCAGCAAGTACTTGATCCACTAAAAGCCTTACCAGTAGAAGGTGGCTCAATTGAGCAAGCACTTACTTCTTTTGGAAGAATATTTTTATCAGTACTTTTATCTTCTCGCGTAATTGCTTTACAGAAACTGGTACTTTCAGAAGCGACTCGTTATCCAGAGTTTGCAAAAACATTTGTACAATTAGGTCCAGTTAGTGCATATAACTTAGCAGCAGAACTTTTAATGAAAAGGGCTGAGGTTGGGGAGATAAAAGTTTCAAAACCGAAAGTCATGGGTGCTTTATTTTGCGATATGCTCATCTCAGATCTACAATTTAAAATTATATCTGGTGAAATAGTTACTGATAGTCAAATAGATGAACGTGTTGAAATGGCAGTTTTAACTTTCCTAAATGGTATAAAAAGCTAAAGTTCGGTTCAACTGAGCGAATATACTTGCGCAAAAACCGTAAAATTAATGAATAAGATCTGAAATGTTAAATTTTACACATTATTAAAGTGGATAATATCATGAAAAAAAACATTTTTTTAGCTTTAGTTCTGGGCTTAGTTGGGTGCTCAACAGCTCCAGTTGTTCCGAATACAGCGAAACTGATACCTAATGAGAGAGTATACAATCAGAACTATTTAAAGAAACAGACTCCTGAACAAGCAAAAGTTACTTTTTCACGAGATAAAGGTTTTCTAGGATCTGGTTGTACTCATGATATGTATGTAAATAACGAAAAAGTATTTTCAATTCGCTCAAACGAAATCGCTACAATTTATCTTGAGCCTAAATATTATATCTTTAGATTAGAAACTGGTGGGGGAATGTGCCCAAATATTGCCACTTCTCAAGAAACAGAAGTCAAACCAGGGACAGAGATAGAATATCGAATTTTACTTCCATCTGACTTTAATTTAAGACTAACTCGAATGAAATAAGAGAGTAAGATCTTTTGTCTAAAGCAAACAAGCAATATTAGATTTTAATTAAACCCACTCGTCATTAGGTGGGTTTTTCTTACTTGCTAATAGATTATTGATCTCAACTAACAAAATATTTATTAAATTAATTTATAAAATATATTATTCAATTGACTTTATTAAATAATATAGAAACATTAATTTAATTTACTCAATAATTAATAAGTTTTATAAAACAATAATATTTTTTAATAATTAAATTTTACCAAGAGAATTAAATAAGTTCTTGTAATTTATTGTGATTTAAAAATTTAAATAAATTACATTGTTTTTAAATATTTTAGTGATATTTTATTTTTAAGCTCATTTACCTATTACCATCCATAGATATTGTGATTTTTATCATTATAGGTTTGGGATAACCTAAATATCTTTTGGTAATTTTATTGAACCTAATATCTATTCTTTAGGGAGAAAGAATATATGTGGGAATTATTTGTAATTCTAATTTCGCTTGGGCTGTTGATGTATACAGCTTACAAGGGCTTTTCTGTCATTCTCATGGCACCAATTTGTGCCTTACTTGCAGTTTTACTCATTAATCCGGCCAATGTTTTACCGTTTTATTCGGGCGTCTTTATGCCCAAAATGGTGAACTTTATTAAAGATTACTTTCTTGTGTTTTTGCTGGGGGCAATTTTCGGTAAAGTCGTTGAAATGTCAGGAATTGCTGAGTCTATTGCTCGAACCATTGTAAGATGGATTGGGGCAAAAAAAGCAATTTTAACGGTTGTATTACTAGGTGCAATTTTAACCTATAGCGGTGTAAGTTTATTTGTTGCTGTATTTGCAATTTATCCCTTTGCAAACCAGCTTTTTAGACAAGCGAATATTCCAAAACGTTTAATTCCAGGAACCATCGCGCTGGGTGCATTTACATTTACCATGGATGCATTGCCTGGTACACCACAAATTCAAAACGTAATTCCAACCACATTCTTTGGCACCAATATTTATGCTGCACCATTTCTAGGAATTATCGGTGCTATCTTTGTTCTATGCATGGGTTTGGCTTACTTAGAATGGCGTCGCCGTGCAGCTGTAAAAGCTGGTGAGGGATACTCTGGTTTTGGTGTAGACGATACGCCGTCTCAAGAAATTGAAGCCGATATGAACTTACAAAATAATGAAAGTACGGCTCGTCAGTTTTTAGCGTTTGTACCCCTTATTCTTGTTGCAGTAATGAACAAATATTTGTCTAAAGCAATCAAAGAGTGGTATCCAAATGGTTTTGATTTTGCCACTGTCGGTCTAGCGGATTACACCGTGGATGTTGCGAAAACTGGTGCGATCTGGGCGGTGGGCCTTGCGCTTATTGTCGGGATTATTTCTGCAATTTTGTTTGATTATCAGCGTGTAGTGACGAACTTTAAAGAAGGCATTAATGCCAGTATTGGTGGCTCACTTTTAGCGGTGATGAATACCGCATCTGAGTATGGTTTTGGTGCAATTATTGCGTCATTACCGGGTTTTGCCATGATTAGTCATGCAATGAGCAGTACCTTCACAAATCCATTAGTCAATGGGGCTGTGACCACAACTGTTTTAGCAGGTATTACTGGTTCAGCTTCTGGGGGTATGAGTATCGCTTTAAGTGCGATGGCTGAACAATATAACGCCGCGATTTTAGCTGCGGGTATTCCACCAGAAGTCATGCACCGTGTAGTTGCGATGGCGTCAGGCGGTATGGATACGCTTCCGCATAATGGTGCTGTTATCACTTTACTCGCTGTTACAGGCTTAACCCATAAACAATCGTATAAAGATATTTTTGCAGTCACGGTAATTAAAACGTTAGCGGTATTTGTGGTCATTACGGTCTTTACCGTAACAGGTATTGTTTAAATCAGCACGTTATAAGTATTAAGGAGTAAATAAATGACAAAACTTTTAGACGGTAAGGTCGCTTTTATTACAGGTTCTGCAAGTGGTATCGGTCTAGAGATTGCTAAGAAATTTGCTCAAGAAGGTGCCAAAGTTGTTATTTCTGATATGAATGCCGAAAAGTGCCAAGAAACGGCGAGCTCACTTAAAGAGCAAGGTTTTGATGCCTTATCTGCACCATGTGATGTAACTGATGAAGATGCTTATAAACAAGCTATTGAGCTCACTCAAAAGACCTTTGGTACGGTTGATATCTTAATTAATAATGCTGGTTTCCAACATGTTGCGCCTATTGAAGAATTTCCAACGGCTGTTTTTCAAAAGTTAGTTCAAGTCATGTTAACTGGGGCATTTATTGGTATTAAACATGTTTTTCCAATCATGAAAGCTCAAAAATATGGTCGTATTATTAATATGGCTTCAATTAATGGCTTGATTGGTTTCGCTGGAAAGGCAGGTTATAACAGCGCTAAACATGGCGTAATTGGTCTAACAAAAGTTGCCGCATTAGAATGTGCACGTGATGGTATTACGGTAAATGCTTTATGTCCGGGGTATGTAGATACACCATTGGTTCGTGGGCAAATTGCAGACTTGGCTAAAACCCGTAATGTAAGTTTAGACAGCGCACTTGAGGATGTAATTTTGGCAATGGTTCCTCAAAAGCGTTTGTTATCTGTTGAAGAAATCGCTGATTATGCAATTTTCCTTGCGAGTGAAAAAGCAGGTGGGGTAACAGGCCAAGCTGTCGTGATGGATGGCGGTTATACGGCCCAATAATTTAATTGTTTTATAAAAGCCGCTTATTCTATATAAGCGGTTTTTTATTCGTTAAAAATTTATGATTATCTACTGTTCAAAATAATGCTTTATCTCTACTATAAGTTGTTATAAAAAACTAAGAAAATAAGTTCTTTAAGGTATAAATTTATACTTTAAAGGTATTTAACTTATTTCCATTTTTAAAATTTAATAGAGTATGAGAAAGTAATATTTACGCTATTTCCTGATTAGATATTTTCAGGAAAACTCGTCAATTAAAGGATATTAATTGGCATACAAGTTGCTTTTTTAGCAATAAGTTTTAGCTAGGTGAAAAGGATATGATATCACTCAGCCAACAGATGGAACTCAATCATTATTCCCGCAAAGCTGAATTTGCGCAGAATCTGATGTCCACAATTTGTGGTGAACACCGTCTAGACACAATTTACAAAGATAATCTCGATTTCCACTATGACGGAATGCGTTTGCCCAATAAAAAAATGGCAATCGGCACAATCAGTTATGGTGCAAACGTCGCTATCAACATCTCAAATTTAAAAGCTTATAGCATTAGTTTACCTATACAGGGGCGACAAGCTCTCAACATTCGTGGTGCACATTATCAATCTGATGAAAACAGAGGCCTAATTGTTTCAAATAATGATCAACAAGATCTGATTATCGATAAAGACTGTAGAAAATTTCAGGTGGTTATTCCTGAGCGAAGTATGCAGATTGTCCTTGCAGATTTACTGAATAAACCTATAGAAACGCCTATCATTTTTAACCCTGAAATGCACTTAGACTCTGAGCAACTGATTGGAGCGTGGTGGAAGAATATTCAGAATTTTTTACAGCTAAAATCGCAATATAGCAATTTTTATGGTTTACAGATGTTATCTGAAGACTATGAAAATTTTGTAATTAAAGCCTTACTATTATCTCAAGAAAACAACTACTCTGAAGCTTTAAAGTCACTCTCACATCAAGATGAGCCAGCTTATATTCGAAAGGTTCGTAATTTTATTATTGAACATGCTCACGAAGAAATCTGTGCAGAAGACTTGCAGCGTTTGGCTGGGGTTTCAAAATCAAAATTGTATGATGAATTTCAACAGTACTATGGCACCAGCCCAATGTCGTATTTAAAAAAATATCGCCTCCAACAAATTTACAAAATCCTGAGCACCACAGGTGCAGATAGAAAGGTTTCTATTTCAAAGCTTGCCTATGACTGGGGGTTTAACCATTTAAGTCGTTTTTCTCAAGAGTATCGTGAAGAATTTGGAGAAAACCCAAGTGAGACCAAAGGCAAAATTTTCTGATATTTAATTTTCCAAATAAAAAAACTGATTTAGGCAACTAAATCAGTTTTTTATTTATCAATTAATATTTATAGACTTTCTTCGAGCTTTAACACTTGTTTGTGTTTAGATTTTTCATAGATCACTTTTAGGCTAAGTGCAATAAATGAGATGAAGGTTGGTATTGCTAGAATAAAGAAAATACCGCTTAAGCTTAGGTTGAAAGTGAAAATGAGCGAACCAAAGAAAGCGCCTAAAATTGCACCGATACGACCGATGCCATGCATCCATGAAACACCAACCGCGCGGCATACTGCTGGATAGAACATAGCTGCAAGTGGCAGTAATGAAGACTGTGCACCAGCGAGTAAAGCACCAATTAAGAAAATAGTAAGACCCAATAAGAAAATATTTGAGCTCACCAAACCTGCAACCATGAATAGGACGAAAGCAATCAGATATGAATATTTAATGACTGTAGTTGGGTTCAGTTTATCCATGTACCATCCCATAATGGTTGCACCAATTACACCACCAAAAGGGAAAATCGCAGCAATTAAACTAAACTGTTGAGTACTAAAACCTGCTGTTTTTAAAATCGTTGGCATCCAGCTTGTTAAAAGATAAAACACCAACAGACTGGTAAAGCAGCAGAGCCAAAGCATGCTTGAACCCCACAGGTATTTTCCTAAAACCACTTTAACTGGATTTTCATCTGATGCAGTTTCTGCTTGAGTTAAAACAAGTTTTACAGGTTCTTGAAAAGAATGACCTTGAATATTTTCTAGAATACGCTGAGCTTTGTCTTGTTGATGACGTGTAATTAAGTATTGAGTTGATTCAGGTAATTTAAGCAATAAAGCAACCACTAAAATTAGGGGAATGCTTCCACCAATAATAATAACCTTAGCCCAACCATAGCTTTCTAACAGATAAGCGGATAGCACACCGCCACAAGAAATACCCAGCATAAAACCACAGCCAGCAAGACCTGTAAGGAATGCTTTACGTTTTACGGGCATATATTCAGAGACAATCGTACTGATGTTTGGCATGGCTGCGCCTAAACCAACACCTGTAATAAAGCGATAAATCATTAAGTCTTGGGTTGAATTGGCAAAGCCACACAAAATCGTAAATATGGAAAATAAAAGGCTTGTAAAAACAATAACGCCTTTGCGGCCAAACTTATCGGACAGAGGCCCAGAAATGATTGCACCGATCGACATGCCGACTAAAGCAGCACTTAAAACGGGAGCAAGCTGAGGCTTGGTAATTCCCCAATCATCCAGCAATGCTGGAGCAACAAAACCAATAATTCCTGTGTCTAGACCATCACAGAAAAAGACAAAAAAGCCTAGGATAAAAACCATCCACTGTAAGGGAGACAGTTTTTCGCGATTGATAATCGTATTTGCATCTATCGTTATCATATGTATTCCTTCTTAAAATTATCTAATTCCCTGAGTAATTCAATGTATTCGTTACAAAACCTGTGTCTTTGATTGAACTATTTTTAGCCAGTCTTCACTATCCAATAAGTCCTAATCTTCATCCATTTTTTCCAAATTAGATAAAAAGTATTAATTTCATTTTTACTTTAAGTTTTTGAAATATAGATATTTCTTTGTTTTTAATTTTTATCCAGTTTGATTGATTTTGATAATTACGCAGAGATTGGATAGTGCTTGCAGCTTTTGGACAGTCTAAAAAAAATTTCAGATAGAAGATAAAGCCATAACAATGTCAGGAGTTGACACTATGGCTGGTCAAACCATTCAAATTAAAACTGCATCTGGAAAGCAGTTCAGTGCATATCTAGCGACACCAGAAACAGGAAAAGGACCTGGTGTGGTGCTTTGTCAGGAAATCTTTGGAGTGAATGCAGCAATGCGGGAAAAGGCAGATTTTCTTGCAGAAGAAGGCTATACCGTTTTAGTACCTGATTTATTTTGGCGTGTAGCACCTAATATTGAACTGGGTTATACACCAGAAGATTTTCAAAAAGCTTTTGAACTTTATCAGCAATATGACGAAAACCTCGGTGTTGAAGATATTCAAGACAGCTTAGCTTTTTTAAAGACACGACCAGAATGTGATACCTCTACAGGTCTCGGCGTGGTGGGCTATTGTTTAGGTGGAAAGCTAGCTTACTTGGCAGGCTGTCGACTTTCTGAAGTAGCATGTGCCGTAGGTTATTACGGTGTAGGCATTGAAAAAGCGTTAGATGAGTTAGCTAACGTAAAAGGGCGTTTGGTTTTACATATTGCAGAACTGGACCAATTTACACCGCCAGATGCGAGACAAGCGATTGTCGATACAGCTAATCAATATTCAAATGTACAAGCTTATGTTTACGAAGGCGTTGATCATGCCTTTGCACGACCAAAAAGCAACCATTACCACAAACCTTCAGCACGCTTTGCTCACGAGCGTACAGTAACAGCTCTACATGAAACGATTGGACCGAAATATGACCTAGTCGCACTCTGGGAAGAGCATATCCGTCATGAGTTCGATACGCGTGACGTCCCCGCAACTATGGCAACAATGGTCGCAGAACCTTATGTCAACCATATTCCAACGTTAACTGGTGGGGTAGGTCAAAGCCAGCTTGCTCGTTTTTATCAGTATCACTTTGTTCATCAAAACCCAAAAGATATGAAGATCACTTCGATCTCTCGTACGGTTGGCTCAACGCAAGTGGTAGACGAGTTCATTATGAGCTTTACCCACGACGCTGAAATTGACTGGTTATTACCGGGTGTAAAACCGACTGGTAAATATGTCGAAATACCAATGTTAGGTGTAATTCAGTTCAGAGGTTCAAAGCTGTGCCATGAGCATATTTACTGGGACCAAGCATCGGTGCTCGTTCAAATTGGTTTATTAGACCCAACAGGCTTACCAGTTGCAGGTGTCGAGACAGCGCGAAAACTTCTTGATGAAGATCTTCCTTCCAATACGTTGATGCCATCTTGGTCAAGTAGTGAAGGCAAGCCAGTTAGTTAAGGAGTATTTGCAATGAATATAGATTTAAAAGGAAAAGTCGCTGTGGTGAGCGGCGGTGCAACACTGATTGGTAAAGCTGTTGTACAAGCCTTAGTCAGGGCAGGTGCCCATGTCGCTATCTTAGATATTGATGCCAAAGGTAAGGCGATTGCCGAGAGCTTTAACGATGATGTGATGTTTATTCAAACCGATTTAACCAGTGATGCGGCTATCCACCAAGCCGTGGCGGATATTCACCAACATTTAGGTGAAGTGAGTTACTTGGTCAATCTGGCATGTACCTACTTAGATGATGGTTTTAAATCCTCACGTCAGGACTGGTTACAAGCACTCGATCTTAATTTGGTCTCTACCGTTGAGCTGAGCCGTGCTTTATACAATGACCTAAAAAAGCAGCAAGGTTCAATTGTTAACTTTACTTCCATTTCAGCCAAAGTGGCACAAACAGGACGCTGGTTATATCCGGTTTCTAAGGCCGCGATACGTCAACTCACACAAAGCATGGCAATGGATTTTGCTGCCGATGGTATTCGCGTCAATTCGGTTTCTCCGGGTTGGACATGGTCTCGTGTCATTGCAGAAGTCAGTGGCAATAACCGTGAAAAAGCCGATAGCGTGGCAGCCGATTATCACTTACTAGGCCGATTGGGTCATCCAGAAGAAGTCGCCAATGTTGTTTTGTTTTTATTGTCACCTGCTGCGAGCTTTGTTACCGGAGCAGATTATGCGGTCGACGGTGGCTATTCAGTAATGGGCCCTGAAGGATCACAGCCCGCTATTCCACGTTTAGCCGAATAGCACAGCGTTTTAAAAGCACATTTAGAAAATTATGGAGAATATTATGCGCCGTATTGCAATTGTTGGAGCAGGACAGTCTGGTTTACAGCTTGGTTTGGGCTTATTAGATACAGGCTATGACGTAACCATGATTACCAACCGAACTGCCGATGAAATTCGTCAAGGTAAAGTCATGTCAAGCCAGTGTATGTTTCATACCGCTTTACAAACTGAACGTGACTTGGGACTAAATTTTTGGGAAGAACAATGTCCAGCAGTAGAAGGTATTGGGCTAGCTTTAGTTAATCCTGAAAATGGTGCTAAAGCATTTGAATGGAGTGCTCGTCTTGAGCGCTACGCACAATCGGTCGATCAACGCGTCAAAATGCCATATTGGATGGAAGAGTTCGAACGCCGTGGCGGTCGATTGGTAATTCAGGATGTTGGAATAGAAGAGTTGGAACAACTCGCAAACGACTACGAGCTTGTATTACTCGCGGCTGGTAAAGGTGAGGTTGTTAAGCAATTTGAGCGTGATGATGCACGTAGTGTTTTTGATAAACCGCAGCGCGCTTTGGCATTGACCTATGTCAAAAACATGAAGCCAATTTCACCTTATTCACGTGTGACTTTTAACATTATTCCCGAAGTTGGTGAATACTTTTCATTTCCGGCACTAACCATCAATGGGCCTTGCGACATTATGGTGTTCGAAGGTATTCCAAATGGACCGATGGATTGCTGGCAAGATGTGAAAACACCAGAACAGCACCTGCAATGTAGTCTGGACTTACTCAAGAAATTTGTGCCTTGGGAATATGAACGCTGTGCAAATGTTGAGATAACCGATGCTGGCGGTTATTTGGCAGGGCGTTTCCCGCCGACGGTACGTAAGCCCGTTTTAACCTTACCGTCTGGCAAAAAGATTTTTGGCATGGCAGATGCCTTAGTGGTCAATGATCCAATTACCGGTCAAGGCTCAAACAATGCGGCTAAGTGTAGCAAGATCTATTTTGATGCCATTTTAGCCAATGATAATCAAAGCTTTAGCGAACAATGGATGGTTCAAACTTTTGAACGCTATTGGGCTTATGCAGAAAAAGTCGTGGCTTGGACCAATAGCTTGTTATTACCACCAGAGCCTCATGTCGTTGAACTCCTAGCAGCTGCAAGCCAAAACCAGAGCATTGCTTCAATTATAGCCAATAACTTTGATGACCCGCGCGCCTTTGCTCCGTGGTGGTTTGATGCAGATCAAGCTCAGGCATTCTTAGCTTCAAAAAACACAGCAAAAGTCGCTTAAGGTCAAAATATCAAAGGGAGATTTAAAAATGGACACAATTGAAACTTTATCTTTACAAGCGATTAATATTGAAAACCCAAGAGAAATTCGTAACTTGCTTGGTCAGTTTGCAACTGGCGTTACCGTGATTACCACTCGTGGTAAAGATGGCCGGAAAATAGGTATGACAGCCAATTCATTTTCATCTCTGTCGTTAGATCCGCCATTAATTTTGTGGAGCCTTTCAAAAACAGCGCCAAGTTTGCCTGATTTTGTAGAAGCTGAATATTTTGCTATTCACATGTTGGCACAAGAGCATCATCAGCTTTCGGGACATTTTGCTCGAGGTGCGGAAGATAAATTTGCAGGCATTGCCCATCAGCAATGCAATGCAGGCGTTCCAATTTTGACGGATGCACTCGCAACCTTGGTTTGCCGTAATGTAAATCAGTATGAAGGCGGAGATCACCTGATTTTTATTGGTCAAATTGAACAATACCAACAGCGTCAAGGTGAGCCTTTAGTATTCCACGCAGGAAAATATCGGATTGCCGCTGAGCATCCAGAATTAGCACATTAATTCACCATAATCACGATCAATCCGGTCGTGATTTTTTTAGGAAATAAGAAGATGAAAAGCACTTTAATTAAACATGGCTTTTTAGCAGGGACATTGTTAGGTTTGCCGTTGGTTACACATGCCTATGATTTACCGACCGTAAATTTAGGCATGACCAGCTTTCTCGATGGCGGATTACCTGCAGGGCCCGGCTGGTATGCTCAAACCTATTTTCAAAATTATGATAGCAATAAACTGGTTGATGCCAATGGACAAAAACTCGGTTTACCTAAAACAGATTTAAATTATCAAGTACTGGTTGAGCAGATTAGTTATTTATCGAATGTCCGAGTAAAAGATAAAGCTAGTCTAGGCATAAATTTTTTAATTCCTTTTGTCAGCAAAATGGACATGGATGATGGCTTAAATAATGCTGCTATTAAGGCCCAAAGTGGCTTTGGGGACATTATGATCGGACCTTTTATTCAGTTCGATCCAGTCATGGGTGCGCAAGGGCCGAAGTTTGTACATCGTTTTGAGTTTCAGGTGAATTTACCTACTGGCGAATACGACCAGCAAAAAGATATTAACCCAAGTAATAATGCTGTTTCATTTGACCCGTATTGGGCTGCCACATATTGGTTTAATCCCAAATGGACTGCGTCAACACGTATCCATTATCTCTATAACTTTAAAAATGATGACCCAAGCTATGCGTTTGCAGGTGCAAATGATATGCAAGCTGGGCAAGCAATTCATGCAAACTTCGCAACAGACTATGCCATTACTGAACAGTTCCGCTTGGGACTAAATGGCTATTGGCTAAAACAAATCACTGACACTGAAGTGGATGGTGAAAAAGTTAAAGGTAGACGTGAGCAAGTCTGGGCAATTGGTCCGGGGGCGATGTATAGTTTTTCTAAAAATGATCACTTGGTTGCAAATGCTTATTTTGAGCAAGACGCTGAAAACCGACCAGAAGGAACACGATTACAAGTTCGTTATGTTCATCATTTCTAAGTCATAAAAAAAAGCCTTTTATATTTATTGATATAAAAGGCTTTATCTATTTTTTAGTTTAAGAAAAAATAGAAGTAATTAAGCCTGAGCCTTCACTTTGACCAGAACGGCGAGTAGAAGAAGGTAATTCACCATAACGGCGTTTGTACTCTTGAGAAAAACGGCCTAAGTGAGTAAATCCCCATTTAAATGCAACGTCAGTGACCGATAGATGTTCATTATGCATAAGTTCTAAATGGGCTTGTTCAAAGCGTAATTCTTTAAGATAAGACATTGGGGTGGTTCCCAAATAATTTTTAAAACCAGTAAATAGGGTTCTTACGCTCACGCCTGCATGTTCAGCTAAAATCTCGACATTAAGCGGCTCATGCAAGTGTTCTTTAATATATGCTTCTGTGCGCTTCACGAAATAAGGAGATACCGTTTTTTCTTTATATTGATCAATTTTATGTAATGCATTATTGGGCTGACCATAAATCAGTGCATTAAATAAATTTGACCCAAACTGTTTAAAGGCTAAAGGATGATGGAGAGGGTGTTGCTCGCATGCTAAAGCATCCATCAATGTTCTAACCAGCTGTAAAAAATAGGCTCCACCTTGGGTAGAAAAATCTAATTTTGGGTCAAAAATGAGTAAGTTATTTTCTGAATCGGTAATGTGTTGACGGCAATGGTAAGTAAAATCATCCTTTGACACTTTTAGAATGAGCTGTGGTGAGTTTGCATGCCAGCGCATACGTAAAGATTGCTGAGGAGAAATAAGAGAAGCAACTTGAGAATAAGAAATGAACTTTTGCGAACCAAACTCGATTTCTGCATAGCCCTGAGTTGGAATCTGAATTAAGTAAAAGTTATCCAGATGATCTGGTTCAATAATGACATCTGCGCCATATTCCAAGCGACTAATAGACAATGCGCCTGTTTTAACATGGTGCATAGTTGCACTGAAATCTCGCTTCTGATGAGAGATTTTAAGATCATGCGGTTTAAAAATTTGGCCTACATTTCGGCAGGTTTCGCTTAAATCGTGGTGATCGAACACCAAATTATGATCAGTAAAGATCGGCTCATTTTGAAAATGACGTCCATTGAGTTCGTGGGAGTTGGCTTGGTTCATATTTATCCCTTTTGGCTCACTCCTGTATTTACCAATGCTGCAAAAGTTTTAAACTTTCACTGTGCAATAAGTAAATACGGCACTTAAAAATTAAGTTAAGCGTAAAATACAATGAGATATAAGCAAGATATAGACCAATCTAACCGCTAGTTATTGTGATTTTCTCAAACTTTTACGTCGGATTTTGTCCATCAATTTAATACATTCGAGAAATAGAATAGGGGGATATAAAAGGTGCTATAACTTAATCTCATCATGATCTTATTCCTTAAGATCTATCAAAATTTATAACAAATCCATGCGAACTGGTCAATTTATTTTGTCGGAATTCATTATTTTATATTATTGATATATAAAAGCTTTTAATTTAAATGCAAAAATTCAATATACCCCTTATAAGAGTATATTGAATCATTTCAGGTTTAGTAGTTTTTAAGCTATTTATACTTTTAGCGTGAGGTATTGCTCTGTAAAAATTTCTCGCTGTAGATACGGTAGTTTTGCAAAGCTTGTTCATCTAACCAATTTTTAACGGCTTCAATCATTGGCGGTGGGCCACATAAATACATATCAAAAGCTTGCTCGGCCAGTTGATCTTTATTTAAGTGCTCATGGATATAACCGGCTTTACCTTGCCAAGTTTCCGTTGCCTTAGTCACAATCGGGTGATAGCTAAAGTTGGGTAGCTGTTCTGCATAGGCCTGTAAACGCTGTTGTTCACACAAGTCAGTTTCACTATTTACGCCGTAGTACAACTGAACTGCAGGTGAGTTAGGCTGTTCAACCAAGTTATCAAGCATTCCCAAGAAAGCTGATAAGCCAGTTCCACCTGCCACAAAAACCAATGGTCGTTCTACTTCACGTAAATAGAAACTACCAAGCGGTGCTTCAATAAGTAAGCTTTGTCCAACCTGACAACGATCACGCAGGTAATTACTCATCACACCGTCTGGTAAGAGACGAATTAAAAATTGTAATTGATTGGTCGCATTTGGTCTATTTGCAAAAGAATATGAGCGCCAATCTTCAGTATCTGGTATTTGCAAACGAGCGTATTGACCTGGCAAAAACTGAAGTTGTTCAGCATGACTGCTCGCATCAAGATGTAAAATTGCTGTTGTTTCTGAAACCAGCTCAACCGCAGTCACTTTGGTTTCAATTTTTAAGGTATCACCAGCATTGCAAATAGCAGAATCATGATCGAAATAAAAAGCTGCATCTGATTTTACACGCGTCTGGCAAGCTAACATTTTTCGCTCGGCCAAATCACGTTCACTTAATGCATCTTCATCGACATATTCTTGCTCATAAATGCCGGTTTCACACTGTCCCTGACAGGTACCACAAACACCTTCGCGGCAGTCTAACGGCAAGTTAATTCCTTGACGAACTGCCGCATCAAGCAACAATTCGTCGTTATTTACCGAAATGAAAAAGGTTTTGCCATCGGCAAAGTTAAGTGCAACTGAATGTCCCATTTTCATTCCCCTTAAACGTGATAGAAGTCTAAAACGGAATCAATTTTGTCATTCAGCAAAATGCTGTGCTGACGACGAATACGGAAACTATCTGCTGTTTGGCGTAAAAGATAAGTAGCGTGTCCGTAAAAACAGCCTTCTAAACCTTGACGGTTATACAGCGTTTGCCATGCAACTTTTGCTTCAATTAATCCATCATCCAATGTTTTAACTCGAATGTTATTTATGCTGTGCAAAGTACGTGGTAACGGTGTTGCAGACGCTGCTTTTCCAGTACGAATACGGAATACACGGTCTTCGAGTCCAGTACGGTCTGCATAATAAATGTATGACAAGCCCTGATTTGGATCTTGAACATAGTTATGGTCATCAATCCACTGTGGAATATGATATTCACTATCTTCATCGTAAAGCTCTAGATAGGCATCCCAGTCATAAGCATCACAAAGTTCTGCTTTTTTGTACAAAAACTGAGATACAGCAAAATGTAGTTCTTGTGACATGGTTACACCTCATCCATTACGGCATTGTTTTCAAAAGTAATATCCTGCATTTTCAATGCTTTCTTGTTTAAGCCGTCGAGCATCAGACGTTGCCAATGTCCATGCTGGTTTACATAGAGTCCTTCATGGGTAAACTCACGGCCAGTAATGACGGGTTGAATGCCTAAATCTTGTGAATTTTTGGTTGCACCGTATTCCCAAGACTGACAACCGCGCGAAATATCACTCCAACGTTCAAGACGTGCTTGGAAACCTTTTTGCTGTTCACGGAATTCAACTAAATCATCTGGTGTACCAAGGCCTGATACGTTAAAAAAATCTTCAAACTGGCGAATACGGTTACGGCGCGCTTCAGCAGATTCACCTTTAACACCAATACACTGACTAATGACTTCGGTTTTATTCCATGCCACAGGGCGAACAATACGAAGCTGAGAACTAATTTGGTCCATAAAAAATAGGCTAGGGTACAAGTTTAAGTTTCTTAAACGGTGCATTGCCCATTCAGCATATTTGTCGCCATATTTTTCGACCATATATGGCATAACCGTGCTATAACCCGGACGAACTGTTGGGTTCGGCATGTCACTAAACAATACACTATGACCATTTTTAAAACTAAACCAGCCATCGTCAGTTTCTGAGTCACCAGCACCTAACTTGCTATAGTCAAGCGTATCGAGCTCTTCACCTTTTGATGCATTCACTTGCTGACGGTGTTGAACTGTAGAGACATAGTTATAGTGAACGGTACTTACATGATAGCCATCTAAGCCATTTTCATTTTGTAGCTTCCAGTTACCTGCAAAGGTATAAGATGACTTACCTTGTAATACTTCGAGTTCACCTGTTGGCGACTGGTTAACCATTAAATCAAGGAACAGTTTTGCATCGCCTAAAAAGTCTTCTAGGGAATCTGTTGCTTGAGTATCAAGGCTTACAAATACAAATCCACGATAGCTGGCAATACGGCCTTGTTTTAGACCACGGCTTGATTTATCAAAATCTTCACAATATTCGCTAGGCGCTTTGACTTTAACCAAACGGCCATCTGACTTATAGCACCATGCGTGGAACGGACAGGTAAATGTAGATTGATTGCCTTTAGCAACACGTGTTAAGGTCGCACCGCGGTGTTCACAAGCATTCACCATGGCATGTAGTTCGCCTTTACCATCACGGCTTACAATAATCGGTTGGCGGCCAATTTGAACGGTTAGGAAATCATGATTGTTTGGAATTTCACTTTCGTGACATGCATAAATCCAAACCTTTTCAAAAATAAATTCCATTTCCAAGTCAAATAGTTCTGGCTCGGTAAACATGTCGCGTGCAATACGAAACACGCCATCGTTAGGACGGAAGTCGATACATCCATCTATAAAATCATTCCATTGTTTTAAATTAGATGAGGTCATTTACTCAATCCTCCAATCAATCAGCTTTTAACTGATTGAACCGCGATTAAGCATTGCTCTCTATCCGTTTTTTCCAGATCTTTATCCACTTTGTGCAGATTTGATTTTTTAAATGAACTCTTTTTATGAAAGAGTAGAGATTTAAATTTGTATGTGTTTTAACCTATTACAGTTCCCTATAATGTTAAGCAGCATAAAAATGAAACTTTGTGAACTAAGTCTATGAAAGAACAAAACTTAAAATTACAAATCAGAATTCTTTTAGAGCAAGACATTGCATTTGGTCCGGGTAAGGCGGACTTACTTGAAGCAATTGCGAGAACAGGTTCAATCTCACAAGCTGCAAAATCTATGAATATGAGCTACCGCCGTGCATGGCAGTTGGTCGACACCATGAATCAATGCTTTGAAACAGTTTTAGTTGAAACGCAAACAGGCGGAACACATGGTGGTGGGGCAGCTGTCACAGCTTTGGGCCAGAAAGTCTTACAGCATTACCGTCAAATGGAAATCAATGCCCGACAAGCTTTAGAGCGTGATTACCAAATCATGAGTAGTTATTTAAAAGGTTAAGATTAAAGATTGCATAACGATGAAATCTTTTGATTTGGTATAGCTTTTGCTTAATATCACGTGCATGCTGAAAAAGCACTACTGCATTCCAGTCATCTATAGTTAACGAATTATGCTTTTCATAATCTTTATGTAGCGCTATATTCTTGAGTATATATCGCTGCAAAAAAAACACAAAAAAGGTAAACATAATGGTAAGTGATACGAAGATAAAAAAATTGGCTTTCGCCTGTTCAGTCCTCAGCATAGGATTGGTCTTTAATGTTCCAGCCAAGGCTGAATCGGTTACCGTTTATGCAGCAGCGAGCTTAACGAATGCAATTAACGATTTAGAAAAAATTTACGAAAAACAGAATAAAGTAGAAGTTAAAACTTCGTATGCAGGATCATCGACCTTAGCTAAACAAATTGATGCTGGAGCACCAACTGATATTTTTATTTCAGCAGATACCCAGTGGATGGATTATCTACAAAACAAAAAACGAGTTGCAGCAAATGACCGTATAAATTTATTAGGTAACCGTTTGGTGCTAATTACCCCTAAAGGGCAATCATTAAACATAAAACTAGATAAAACGACCGATCCCAATAGAGTGTTTACAGGAAAGATTTGTACAGGGGATACCAAAAGTGTGCCTGTAGGCAAATATGCTAAACAAGCTTTTACCAATTTAGGTTGGTGGAGCCCTATTGAGCCAAAGTTAGTTGAAACAGAAGATGTTCGAGCGGCATTAAACTTTGTTGCGCGTGGTGAATGTCAGGTTGGGATTGTCTATGCAACCGATGCAGCGATTAGCAAAGACGTGAAGGTAGCAGGCGTATTTCCAGAAAATACACATTCGCCAATTATTTATCCTTTAGGGTTGATTAAAAGGAATCCGAGCTCAACAAAGTTCTATCAATTTTTACAAAGCAACCAAGCCAAAGCTGTCTTTAAAAAATATGGCTTTAGCGTGTTGGCTCCAGTCAAGCCATGATGTTTTCTCTAACCCCAGAAGAGCTCAGCGTTCTGCAACTTTCTTGTAAGGTGGCAGCGAGTTGTCTTGTGGTTAGTATTATTCCTGCAATTTGTGTGGGATGGTTTTTGGCACGTAAAGACTTTTGGGGGAAGTCATTCATTGAAACATTGGTGTTTTTACCTTTAGTACTACCGCCAGTAGTTCCTGGTTATTTGCTTTTACAAGTTTTTGGGAGCCGCGGCATTATTGGGCAATATTTGGCCCCACTCGGAATTGATTTTGCATTTAACTGGAAAGGCGCCGTTCTTGCTTCGGCAGTGATGGGTTTTCCACTATTGGTGCAATCTATTCGATTAGCGATTGAACTGGTCGATCAGCGTTTAGAAATGGCAGCAAAGACATTAGGAGCTTCATCTTTAGGGGCATTTTTTCATGTCACTTTGCCTCTTGCCAGCAGTGGCATTTTAATTGGTGCTATTTTATGTTTTTGCCGCAGTTTAGGGGAGTTTGGGGCCACCATTACTTTTGTTGGTAATATTTCAAATGAAACACGGACTTTGCCTCTAGCCATGTATAGCTTAATGCAACAACCCGATACAGAAGCTGCTATTCAAAGGCTTATTATTTTATCGTTAATTGTAGCTTTTCTGGCATTATGGTTTGCCCAGTGGTTTCATCGTTATCAAAAGAAGCGTTTAGGACGGTAAAATTATGTTGATTGAATGCCGTTTTCAGCTACAAATGGGCCAATTTCATATTGAAGCTAGTTTCCAGTCAGATGCTTCTGTTATTGGCTTATTCGGTGCATCGGGTTCAGGTAAAACGTCCATTTTACATGCCATTGCAGGGCTGAACACTCCGCGTAGTGGAATCATTAAAATACAGGGCCAAACATGGTTTGATTCAGATCAAAAAATTAATGTCAGCACGCAAAAGCGGCATGTTGGATTGGTTTTTCAAGATGCTCAACTTTTTCCGCATAAAACAGTCAAGCAAAATTTATTATTTGGTTTTAAGCATCTTTCGCAAAAAGAACGTCACTTTGAAGCAGATTACATTATTGAATTATTAAAGTTAGAGCATTTATTACAACGTATGCCTATCAAACTCTCAGGTGGGGAAAAGCAGCGCGTGGCACTAGGTCGAGCATTATTATATTCGCCTAAGCTGTTACTGCTTGATGAACCATTATCAGCATTAGATGCGAACCATAAAGCTGAAATTATTCCTTTTTTTCAGAAAGTAAAAGAGGAAATTAAAATTCCGATGATTTATGTAAGTCATGATATTCAAGAGATTAAACAACTGACCGAAACAATGTGGATTTTATAATTTTTCATTTTTTATACGCATTTCTAAACTTACGAGAGTCGGAGTTATAGAGAACTCATTCTGAGCCTGCGGGAGATTGAACCCTAAAAAGTTACTAGTTTTGATAAACCATAAATCTGATTTTAGTCGAATAAATCAAAACCTGTCTTATTGAAAATGATTATTAATAACAAAATATTCTTGACCTTTAAATTTTATAAACTGCCTATAAAACAATATTTTAGCTTGTAATTTTAAGCTATAACTCATTTGTATAAGATCATAATTTGAACTTTTATATCCATTTGCTCTTGATAAGAATGATAATTATTTGCAATTATATTTATAGATTTCTTTATAATATAAATTGGAGTATTAACATGCGCTCTACCATCGTGGTCACAGGTGCTGCAAGAGGGATAGGAGCGGCTATCGCCAAGCAACTACTAGATCAGGGCTATCATGTTATTGGTATTGACTGTCAAAAAAATCCTGAACAATGGGATATCAGTAAAACAATGACGTCAGATCAATCTTCACAATGGCAAGGCATCTCACAAGACATTACCCATCAACAAGAAACACAAACTTTAATTTCAGAGCTGTTAGAAAAATACGAAATTACGGGGTTAGTAAATGCAGCAGGAGTATTAATTATGCGCTCCATGCTTGAAGCAAAAACGGAAGATTGGGAAACACTTTTTGCGGTCAATGTCATGGCGCCTATCGCGATCAGCCAACAAGTTGCTAAACATTTTTGTGCAAAAAGGCGGGGTAGCATTGTCACTATTAGTTCAAATAGTGCGCGTATGCCACGTATGCAACTTGGTATGTACGCCACCACTAAGGCTGCACTGAGTCATTTTTGTCGCAATCTGGCGCTTGAAATCGCCCCTTATCAAGTCAGGCTGAATATCGTTTCACCTGGATCTACTCTCACTCAAATGCAGCAACAACTCTGGACAGATAATGCACCTCCACCTGCAGTAATTGATGGTGATTTAAGCCAGTACCGAACAGGTATTCCCTTACGGAAACTCGCGCAACCAGATGATATTGCCAATACCGTGAGCTTTTTACTTTCGGACCGAGCGGCCCAAATTACTATGCAAGAAATAGTGGTAGATGGAGGAGCTACACTTGGGGTTTAAAGCTTACTTCAGCACAACAATACACTGAAATTAAAGAACAAATATTTTTAAAGATAGAAAAGGAAAATACCAATGAGTATTCCAAAGATTGCAAGTTACAGCATGCCCCAAGCCCATGAATTTACTCCAAACAAAACAAATTGGCCACTACATACCAGTCGTGCTGTTTTATTGGTTCATGATATGCAGCAATATTTTTTAGATTTCTATGATCTAACCCAAGAACCTATTCCAGAACTAATTAAAAACACAAAAGCATTAATTGATGCTGCTCGCCAGTCTAATATTCCCGTTGTCTATACAGCACAACCTGGCAACCAATCACCTGAATATCGGCAGTTATTAACCGACTTTTGGGGGCCTGGTTTAAAGGATGAGCCAAGCATCACACAGATTTTTCCGAAAATTTCACCTCAAAAAAATGATACGGTGCTTACTAAGTGGAGATATAGTGTTTTTAAATTTTCTCCGCTCGAACAACTCATGCGAGACTCTGGTCGCGATCAACTCATTATCTGTGGTGTATATGCACATATTGGTTGTCTAATGAGTGCTGCGGAAGCATTTATGCTAAACATACAGCCATTTTTATGTGGTGATGCGCTGGCTGACTTTAGCAGAGAAGAGCACGATATGGCATTAAAATATGCCAGTACACGATGTGCTCAAGTCATGACAACACAACAAGTAATCCAAGCATGGATACAAGAATAAGATGCACTACCTCTAGAATAAAAATCATTTAATTTTCTGTATTTAAAATATAAAGAGCAGGTCATTGATCTGCTTTTTATATGGGCCGAAATGAATACTTATAATAGAGGATGGATGCAACTCATCATTATCTAATCAATAAAATATAATGGTTATCATTATGTATTTGATAATTACTTAATATTGAATATTAAAACTTATGTGTATATGATACACCGCTAAACACAAATGATAATATTTATCATATGTTAATCATTATATAGAATAAGGTCGGAAAATGACTTAATGAAGAGGGTCGCCATATGGTTCAGTTCAAGAATGCATCTAGTGGCAAAGTGCCTACATGTAGAAAGCAAAGAGAGGGATAATATGGGAGTTATTTTAAAACTTAATAATTAGCTCAGAGCTTATTTATAGGGTAGTAAGTTCTAATTTATAGATCAAATCATTTCCATAATTTTCAGGTAAATATAGTCAAAATAATTTTAAAAATTCCTATATTTCTAGACATTAAGGTTCAGTAAGATGACGACAATATCAAAATCATTATTAAATGGATTACCGATAAAAAAATCGAGGGTACAAGTTTTTGAGATTTTAAATCAGAACCCACAAGGCTTAAGCGCGGTAAGTATCTATGCGCAAATTAAAAATGAACATAAAATTACCTTAGGTACCATTTATCGAATTTTATCTGAGTTTGAAAACCGTAAAATCATCAAAAGGGTGTTTTTAGGAAAAAGTAAAAGTATTTATAAGCTTAGAAAAGACAAGATGAGCTGTAACCTCATTTCGCTCAAAACCTCTGAAGCCTTGAACTTTGAAAATGAGAAAGTTAAAGAATTACTTCATGAGGTTACGGATATTATTTTTGCAAACACCGGAGTCGACATTAGTAGTGTTGAACTTAATCTTTATACCGAATAAAAATCTTTTAAACTGTTATAAAAATAAAGGACAGCTTCATACTGTCCTTTATGTATTCTTAAATGAGTTATTTAATGACTTTAATACGAGTCGTAGCCGGAATAATTAACGGTGAGTTCTTAGCAACATAGCTTTCAAGCGCATCAATATCTTGACCACCACCGACACGGTTTTGGCCTTCTTTTAATACCGTAAAGTTGTCACCACCATCTGCCAAGAAACTATTTACCGTCACACGGTATACTTTAGTGTCAACTAATGGTGAACCAGCAACCATGATGTTATTTGCTCGCGGTGAAACAGAAGTATTTGCCGCATATTGATAACTCAACTCTTTAGACGGCTGTAAAATTCTAGGCGAATTTGCATTTGCACCAGACCATTGCTGTTCAAGCACATCTCTAATCTGTTTACCGGTTAAGCTCAAAGTCACAATCGAGTTACCGAAAGGTTGAACTGCAAAAATATCACCAAACGTAATCTGGTTACTGCTGTTAATTAGTAGGTCAGCACGTACACCACCTGGGTTCATTAACGTAAAATCCGAACCTTGATTACTTGCTTGAAGAGCGGCAGCTTGCTGCGCATCGGCAATCATATCACCTAGTGGGCTTTCACCACTTTCGACTTGCGTACGGCTCACAACGGCAGTAGAAGTTCCAACAACACGTCCAGAAATTGTGGTTACTGCTTGACGGTATTTATCTAAAATCGCTTCGATACTTGGTGTCTTACTAAATTTTTGATAGAGGTCTGTCAGACTTACAGTGGTTGTACCCGAAGTATAGGCCTCACTTTGAACCGGAATTTGTTTAGCATCTTTTTTAATGATATCGCCAGTTTTACCATCCAACTCCACCTTAATATCGGTAATAAGCGTGCCGTATTGGCCAGCTGAGGTTAGTAAAAACGGTTTAGCCGGATTCTTGGTTGCATAATCACAAATATAAGACTGATGTGTATGCCCCGAAACAACAATATCAACTGCTGGATTTAACCGATCTAAAATACCTAAAATTGGCCCACTTAAGCCATCACATGTTTTTTGATTGAGTTTCGTACTTGGCGCTGCACCTTCATGGACAACGACGACAATGGCTTCAATACCTTGTTTTTGGAGTTCAGGAATTAACGCATTTACCGTATCCGCTTCATCACGGAATTCAACATCCTTAATACCCGCCGCTGAAACAATACTTGGAGTCGCTTTGAGTGTTAAACCAATAAAAGCTACAGGAATCCCGCCATAAGTTTTGACTTTATAGGCAGGAAAAATCGTTTTACTTGTATCATTTTTCATTGCCACGTTAGCTGCAAGGAAATTGAATTTTGCGCCGCTAAAGTTTTTATTAATTTGGCATGGGGCAGTGCTGGTATATTGTTGACAACCGCCATTTTGTAAACGACGCAATTCATCTGTACCACGGTCAAACTCATGATTTCCAACCGCATTAAAGTCAATTTGAATATCATTCATGACTTCAATAGTAGGCTCATCTAGAAATAACGAAGAAGTGAGTGGGGAAGCACTAATTAAGTCACCTGCTGACACAACAGCATTATTGGGATTTTGAGCTTTAAGTTTCTTAATTGCATCTGCAAAGTAACTCACACCACCGACAGGAATACGTACAGTTTGAGATGCATCATTTGGATTCGCTGCTTCAACGTAACGTTTAGGTGGTTCTAAATTTCCGTGAAAGTCATTGAAAGCTAAAATATTTACAGTTTGGTTACTTCGCGGTGCTGGTGTGCTTGAATCATTGTCATCATTATCATTACAGCCTACCAATAAGGCCATTGCCAGACATAAAGATGTTGTCTTAAATAGTATGTTTAAAGTCGTCATTTTTTATCAATTGATGAATTAAGATGCATAAAAAATACGCATAGAGTATGAATATTTGATGAAAATTGAAACTGAATCGAAATAGAATGATCTTTAAAAAATTAATGTTAAGATGATGGTAGATATGGATGACTAGAAGGAAGTAAATAAGGCAAAAATAAATATTAATTTTAAGGTTTTCATAAAAAATTCATGAATTTGCAATAAAGCAGTTACAAAATGTCCGGTGAATAAAATCGGTTATACATTAATAAATTAATCTTTTTTATTCATTTTAACTTTTTTACCCAGTATAAGAGTCAAGAATGACATCATTGCCCACTTTAGCTAGCTCAAACCAGCACAATTTAGAAACGTATATTAATAGAGAACTATCTTTATTAGAGTTTCATAAACGGGTGCTTGCTCAAGCCAAAGATATAGAACACCCATTACTGGAACGTTTGAATTTTTTAATTATTTTTTCGCGTAATCTGGATGAGTTTTTTGAAATTCGTGTGGCAAGTTTAATCCAGAAAATTAGCTTGATGAGTCGGGCAACCGGACCAGAGGGTTTACCGTTAGTAGAAGTATTAAAGCAAATTTCAAAAAATGCTCATGAGGCGGTTGAAGAGCAATATAAAATCTTAAACTATACTTTGTTACCGCAACTCCAAGGCTATGGCGTTCATTTTATTCAGCACGGCGATATATTAGAAAAGCATAAAGAATGGATTAAAGAATACTTTTTTAAAGAAGTACAACCTGTAGTTACGCCAATCAGTCTAGACCCAGCACATCCATTTCCAAGGCTGGTCAATAAAAGTCTAAACTTCATTGTAACTTTAGAAGGTAAAGACGCTTTTGGACGTCAAATTGATTTAGCTATTGTGCCGGCACCGCGTTCGTTACCAAGACTTGTTAAAATTCCAGAACATATTTCTGGCGGTGCAGAGCATTACATTCTGCTCTCGGCCATTATCCATCAGCACATTTCGGATTTATTTCCGGGCATGAAAGCGACGGGCTGTCATCAATTTCGTGTAACTCGAAATGCCGATTTAACCGTTTCTGAAGATGTAGAGGATTTGGCTGCTGCTTTAAAAGGTGAATTATCTTCACGCCGTTTTGGCCAAGCAGTTCGTTTGGAAGTAGCAAAAAAATGTCCTGGAGAAATTGCTAACTATTTATTAGAGCAATTCGATTTAGATGCAGAACATCTTTACTACGTCGATGGCCCCGTTAATTTAGCCCGTTTTATCTCAAACTTTGATTTACCAGAGTTACGCTATAAACCATATCAACAAGTTTTGCCTCAGCTTTTATACACTAAAAAACCGATTTTTGATGTGTTAAAAGCAGGAGATGTTCTACTGCATCATCCATTTGATTCTTTTGCACCTGTTATCAAGTTCCTTCGGGAAGCTGCACAAGATCCAAATGTTTTAGCAATTAAACAAACCTTATACCGTAGTGGTGCCAACTCGGAAATCGTACAGCTACTTGCAGAAGCTGCGCGTAATGGTAAAGAAGTAACCGCGGTTATTGAGTTGCGGGCACGTTTTGATGAAGAATCAA
This sequence comes from Acinetobacter sp. BD54, assembly GCF_044778325.1. Taxonomy (NCBI): domain Bacteria; kingdom Pseudomonadati; phylum Pseudomonadota; class Gammaproteobacteria; order Moraxellales; family Moraxellaceae; genus Acinetobacter; species Acinetobacter sp. BD54. The sequence continues at coordinate 180,436 of NZ_JANJEP010000006.1, forward strand.
ATATTGAAGTCGCAAACGTTTTACAAGAAGCTGGCGCAGTTGTGGTGTATGGCATTGTTGGCTATAAAACTCACGCTAAAATGATTTTAGTGGTCCGCCGTGAACAAGACAAAATCAAAAGATATGTGCATTTAGGTACAGGCAACTATCATGCAGTGAATGCCAAAATCTATACCGATTTTGGTTTGCTGACCAATGATGCGGAAATTTGTGAAGACGTCCATAAAATTTTCCAAGAACTGACCGGTATGGGCAAAATGGCAAAACTTAAAAAACTTTTTCATGCGCCATTTACCTTACATTCTCAGCTGTTAGAACTTATTGAACAAGAAATTAAAAATAGCCTTGCTGGTAAAAAAGCACACATCATCATTAAAGTGAATGCGCTTACTGAACCACAGCTCATTAGCGCGCTTTATAAAGCATCACAAGCTGGTGTAAAAATTGATTTAATTATTCGTTCAATTTGCTGCCTGAGACCACAAGTTGCAGGCCTTTCAGAGAATATTCGAGTACGTTCAATCGTTGGTCGTTATTTGGAGCATACGCGGGTTTACTATTTTTATAATGATGGCGATACAAAAGTTTATTGTGCAAGTGCAGACTGGATGGAACGTAATTTGTTCTCTCGTATTGAAACCTGCTTCCCAATTGAAAATAAAAAATTAAAGAAACAAGTCATTGAAGATGGCTTAAACAACTATTTGAAAGACAATCGTCAAGCATGGGAATTACAAACTGATGGAACATGGGTGCAATGTCATCCTAAGCCGGAAGAAGAACTTTATATTGCACAGCAACACTTGATGAACTTAGCTGGGTAAGGCATAAGTCATAACAGAACATTGACCTGTTATGACTTTTCAAATGCTTTTGAAAGATCAGGATTTATTAAAATTTGGACAAAAAACACAATTATCGAACAATATCTTGTTTCGAGCTTATCTACAAACGTGGCATTTTTAATTAGAATAAATTTTTAATTGCCTTATATGATTTAATCAAGTGATTCATTTCACAAGATTAATACTGACTGGAGTAAAATTTATGCAATGGACAAAACCAGCTTTCACTGATTTACGTATTGGTTTTGAAGTAACAATGTACTTTGAAGCACGTTAATCATTTCTATTCAAATCTGTCATAAGCCCTAGTCTTGTTCTAGGGCTTATGTCTTTCTAATAAGATATTAATTTTATGCATATTTATATTTTAGGTTCAGCAGCTGGAGGCGGTTTCCCTCAGTGGAACTGTAATTGTCCTAATTGCCATGGTGTTCGTACAGGTACGATTAATGCCAAAGTGCGTACTCAATCTTCAATTGCAATTTCAGAAAACGGCGTAGACTGGATTTTATTAAACGCATCACCAGATATCCGTCAACAATTATTTGATTTTAAAGCGGCTCAACCAGCGCGAAAATTACGTGATACTGGTATTACCAATGTTATTTTAATGGATAGCCAACTTGACCATACCACTGGACTTTTAACTTTACGTGAAGGCTGTCCAATGAATGTGTGGTGTACTGAAATGGTCTATCAAGATCTCACCACGGGTTTTCCGGTATTCAATATGCTGAAACACTGGAATGGTGGTCTTCAATATCACCAAATTGATCCTAAACAAGCTTTTAAAATTGATGGTTTCGAAAATTTAGAATTTTTGCCTTTAATTATTCAAAGCGCGGCGCCGCCATACTCGCCACATCGCCATGACCCGCATGAGGGCGACAATATTGCCTTAATCATCAAAGATCACAAAACACAAAAACAGTTGTTTTATGCGCCAGGGCTTGGAAAGATTGACGATCAAATCATGCAGATTATGCAAGATTCTGACTGCGTCATGATTGATGGCACACTATGGACAGATGATGAAATGCAGCAAACCGGTGTAGGGAAAAAAACTGGCCTTGAAATGGGGCATTTATACATTAGTGGTGAAGGCGGTTCGTTATCTTACTTAAACCAACTCAGTACACCAAAGAAAGTGCTAATTCATATTAATAATACCAATCCGATTTTAAATGAAGACTCTGCTCAATTTGCTGAACTAAAAGCAAATGATGTAGAAGTTGCCTTTGATGGCATGCAAATTGAACTCTAAGGTGAAACATGACTCAAACACCTGAAGCTTTAACGACCGAACAATTTAAACAGGCCATTATTGATAAAGGTCAGTATTATCATATCTATCACCCATTTCATGTGATGATGTATGAAGGAAAAGCCACTCAACAACAAATTCAGGCTTGGGTTGCAAACCGCTACTACTATCAAATCAATATTCCGCTCAAAGATGCTGCGATCATGGCAAATTGTCCTGATCAACGTGTGCGACAGGAATGGATTCAACGCATGATTGACCAAGATGGTGAATATCCTGATGGCGGTGGACGAGAAGCATGGTTACGGTTAGCCGAAGCTGTAGGCTTGAGTCGTGAGCAAGTGATTTCCGAAGAATTGGTTTTGCCGGGTGTACGATTTGCTGTAGATGCCTATGTAAATTTTGCACGCCGTGCGTCATGGCGTGAGGCAGCAAGCAGTTCTTTAACTGAACTATTTGCACCTCAGATTCATCAGTCTCGACTTGAATCATGGCCACAGCATTACCCTTGGATTGATGACAAGGGCTATGAATATTTCCGCTCTCGTTTAAGTCAAGCACGCCGTGATGTTGAACATGGTTTAACAATCACGCTTGATTCATTTACTACTCATGAACAACAACAAAGAATGCTGGAAATATTACAGTTTAAACTGGATATTTTATGGAGCATTTTGGATGCTTTAACACTGGCATATGTACACAATGAAGCACCGTATCATAGCGTGACTCAAGAACGGGTATGGCACAAAGGACTATTTAAATGAATAAAGAACAATTTGATGTAAATCTTGTGCCTACCTGGCGCCAAGGTTATCGCTTTCAATTTGAGCCTGCTCAAAATGGCTTTGTCATTTTATACCCTGAAGGCATGATCAAATTAAATGAAAGTGCAGGGGCGATTGGACAGTATATTGATGGGACAAATAATGTTTCTGCAATTATTGCCCAGCTCAAGCAACAATTTGGTGATATACCCGAAATTGACAACGATGTTATTGATTACATGTTAGTTGCCCAGCAACAACACTGGATTGATTTAGTATGACAGAAGGTGTTGGCCTACCTTTATGGTTATTAGCGGAGTTAACTTATCGTTGCCCGCTACAATGTCCATATTGCTCAAACCCTTTAGACTACGCACAGCATAAAAATGAACTGACCACGCAAGAGTGGTTTGATGTTTTTGATCAAGCGCGTCAAATGGGGGCAGTACAACTCGGTTTTTCCGGTGGTGAACCTTTGGTGCGTCAAGATCTGGAACAACTTGTGGCGCATGCACACCAACTAGGCTTCTACACCAACCTGATTACCTCAGGCATGGGACTTACCGAACAGCGTATTTCGCATTTAAAGCAAGCTGGCCTAGACCATATCCAAATCAGCTTTCAAGCGAGTGATCCGGTCGTTAATGATGCTTTAGCAGGGTCGAAACATGCTTTTGAACAAAAGTATGAAATGTGCCGACTTGTTAAGAAATATGATTATCCGATGGTCCTCAATTTTGTAATTCATCGGCATAACATTGACCAGATCGATAAAATTATTGAGCTTTGTCTAGAACTTAATGCAGATACAGTCGAACTAGCAATTTGTCAGTTTTATGGTTGGGCGTTTTTAAACCGTCAGGGTTTATTACCGACACAAGAACAACTCATACGTGCTGAACGTATTACCAATGAATATCGGGAAAAGTTAAAAGCGCAAAATCATCCTTGCAAACTTATTTTTGTAGTGCCTGATTATTACGAAGAAAGACCAAAAGCCTGTATGAATGGCTGGGGTAAAATTTTCTTTACAGTTGCTCCAGATGGTATGGCACTGCCTTGTCACGCAGCAAGACAATTACCGATTTCTTTCCCAAATGTTCGTGAACAAAGCCTATCAAAAATCTGGTATGAGTCTACCGGTTTTAACCACTTCCGTGGTGATGCATGGATACCAGAAGGATGCCGTAGTTGTCCAGATAAAGACCGCGACTTTGGTGGCTGTCGTTGTCAAGCTTATATGTTAACAGGCGACGCAAGTAACGCAGATCCTGTTTGTGGTAAATCGCCGTATCATCAACTCATTGAACAGGCACGTGCCGAGAGCGAAATTGATTCCTCTCTGGAAAAATTAGTATTCCGTAATAGCCGAAATTCAAAGCAATTCACGGTTCAACAAAACATTCCGGTTCAAAATATTGTAGATGATTAGCTATGAGAAAACCGATATGAACCATGGCACATTTCCTGTTTTTGATGGCCATAATGATGTACTAACCCGATTGTGGTTAAGTGATCATAACAATCCTGCTCAAGCTTTTATTCAAGAAGGTTTAGCAGGACATCTCGATTTAAAACGTTGCCAACGAGCCGGTTTTGTTGGTGGTATGTTTGCTATTTTCTTGCCGCCTTTTCATTATGTTAAACAGCATCATCCCAACAAACTCTTTGACCAAGATGCATCTAACTTCACGCAACAGCAAATTGAACACATTTGTTTGGCACAGCTCGATTTAGCAAAACAACTTGCCGAGTATTCTAACGACATTCAAATTTGCACAACTGTTCAGGACATCCAGCACTGCCTAACACAGCAAAAGTTAGCCATTGTATTGCATATGGAAGGTGCTGAAGCATTACAACATAATCCAGATTTACTCGATGTATTTTATGATGCTGGGCTTCGTAGCATCGGTCCACTTTGGAATAGACCAAGTCGTTTTGGTCATGGTTTAAATGCCAAGTTTCCGCATTCACCTGATACCGGAGCAGGTCTTACAAACGAAGGTAAAGCTTTTATAAAGCGCTGTGCTGATAAAAAAATGGTGATTGATGTTTCCCATATGAATGAACGAGCTTTTTGGGATACAGCTAACATTCTTCAGCAACCAATTGTCGCAACTCACTCAAATGTGCATGCTTTATGTCCACAAGCCAGAAACTTAACAGATAACCAACTTAAAGCAATTAAGGACTCTAAAGGCATAGTCGGGTTAAATTTTGATGTCGCATTTTTGCGTAAAGACGGGCAGCGTGATGCAAACACATCCATTGAGGTACTTTTAGAACATCTTGAATATTTAATAGATCAAATGGGAGAAAATCATGTCGGTTTTGGTTCTGACTTTGATGGAGCACTGATTAGTCATGAAATTGAAGATGTAAGGGGACTACACCTACTGATTGAAGCAATGCAAAAGCGGCATTACTCAAATGAGATTATAGAAAAAATTTGTTTTTCGAATTGGTTAACCGTGCTCAATCGCATCCTAGATAAATAATTTACAGACAAACATATTAAAAATAGCGAATTACTTAACATTTTTTATTGGCCGAAATGACTAAAAAAAATACAATTGGTTTAATTGTCAACTATTTGGTAAATTAATTAGAATCAATAGTACTAAATGTAAAGACATTTGGTATTTCAGGTCTTTAGTGGTTTTCACTTGCGCTCATTTCTTTTTGAGAAGTAGAAATGGGCGTTTTTTATTGCCTTAAACAATTAAATGTTAATCGTGTCACAAAAAAGTTCATTTTGTTGCAAATCATCGCTTTCCTATCTTGACTAAAAGATCGACATTAAATACATTGGAAGAGTATTTAAAGATAAATAAGATTGCTTAAAGCAATTAATAATACTGCTTAATCCTGAAATACAGTAGAAAGCCTATTCTGTTTTGAGAATAGGCTTTTTGCTTTGTATCAAAATTTATTTTCTCAAAATATTATACTTTTTAATTAACATAAAAATTAAATACCTTACAAAAGCGGCTCAAATGAAAGCCCTTAAATAACAAAGAATATGCTATTAATTTAAGTTGATTTCTCAGAAGTTTCTCCGTCAATTAAAGAGGTGCAAAATGTTAAAGTCAATTTTAGTATTAGGAACAGGTATTGCGATTGGCATGTGTATGTACAAGAAAAAGCAAAAGAACAGTAAGAGCTTCTCTACTGATAGTGATACTGACTCATTGATTAGTAAGGATAATAATAAGAGTAAAGATGACAATTCACTCGATAGTGCTGTCCAGGTTTAAAGTTAAATGCAAGGGTTCATACGTGAGCCCTTTAAATATTATTTTTTATAAAATTAATTTTACTTAAAATAAAGATAGCTTTAATAAGTTAATTTAATAATAAAACTTATTTTTAAAGATATTCCACTATTCATTTAATTATTAAATAAATATGTTTAAAACAAAAAAAACACTTCAAATGTTAAATTTTACACATTGTAGCAAAACACCCTTTACTATTTTTTATGTTAAGAATAAAAAAATGGAGATTAGAATGTCAAAGCGCCATATTTTAAAAGAAGTTAATGCGAAAAGTATGTGTGGGATGGAAATTGTAGTAGAACAAATTTTTGAAAATACATTGGAGAAAAATTTAGCTTCGGCTGAAATCGAACAAAACTGGTTACCGCTTTCCAAGATTGTGATTTCAGATAAAGTTATCAATTTAGATCAAGATAACACCTTTGCTCATCCCAGAACAGGGAAAGTTTTTAAAGTTTTAAATTCTTAAATATTTTTGGTTTTTAGCATGAATATAAAATTAGAAATGATTGAGGCGAAACAACAAAACGTTTCGCCTCAATACATTTAATTAAGATAATTTGCACTTCTTGACTCGTGATTAACCTTAAAATACGTTAAGTTATTTATAAATTTTGAAGTAAATACTGATTTTTTATGATAATTGAGATAGAAACCCATCCACTGCAACCGTTTTTGCCAGAAAATGCCCGTTTATTAATGTTAGGAAGTTTTCCACCACCACGTAATAAATGGAAGATGGACTTTTACTATCCGAACTTTCAAAACGATATGTGGAGAATTTTTGGTTTAATCTTTTTTCAAGATAAAACTTATTTTTTAAGTGAGAACCAAAAAAGTTTTAATGAAGAAGCTATCCGCAGTTTCCTGATTGAGACAGGCGTTGCTATTTTTGATACGGCGTATCAAATTAAACGCCTAAGGGGCAATGCTTCCGACAAATTTCTTGAAATTGTCACTCCGACAGACTTAGCAGTTTTATTGAAACAGATTCCTCAATGTCACACTATTATGACTACAGGCGATAAAGCCACAGATACCTTAATCTCAGTTTTACCTGAGAACACGGAAAAACCTTTAATTGGGACATCTACATCAACTTATTTTGCAGACCGCGATATTAATTTATATCGATTACCGTCATCTTCTAGAGCATATCCATTAGCTCTCGAGAAAAAAGCAGAAGCCTATCAGAAATTTTTTAAGGAAATCGGTTTCTTGTAATAAGAAAATTACATCATCCACTCAATTGGCAAATAAGAGACAGCTTTAATCATTGTTCTCTGAAAACGGCTGGTTCCCGGGTCTTTATCATATTCAATGACTTGTCCGTTGGCTTGGTAATCTAGCCAAGTAATTTGGCCTTGGCTATTTAGCTTAAGTTGATATGCTACTTGAGGTAAATGTTGATCTAACATGACAGAAATCTGAGTTTGTAATTGACTGGACTCAATCACCAAACCTACTTCGGTGTTTAAATAGGTAGAGCGGGGGTCAAAGTTAAATGATCCGATAAAGACTTTGCCATCTACATCAAAAAACTTGGCATGCAAGCTCGACTTATTTTTTCCTTTTGCTGGTATAACGCTGCCTGTTACGATTTCGTACCACGTTCTACGTCGTCGTTCCAGAACAGGTTTAAACTCATACAGTTCAATACCATTCTTAAGCATTTCTACACGGTATTGGCTATAAAAGGCATGTACGATCGCAACATCGTTTGCAGCAAAAGAATTTGTTAAAGCGCGGACTTTTATACCTTCAACTCGTAGTTGCTTTAAGTAATAAGTGCCTTGTTGGGTAGGTACAAAATAAGCTGAAGCTAATTCTAAATGTTGCTTAGGTTTACCCATAATAGACATGACTTGGCCATAAAGCATTTCATGTTGAGTTGCAGTGCCCAGTATTTTCTTCGGAGAGTCAGCAACAAAATGGGCCTTAGACCATTGAATAGGGTTATGCTCTAAAAGCTCTTTTAAATAACTCTGCGCATCGTAAAGCTTATCTTCAGTGAGGCTATGGTCTTCGTGGTGGAGTTGTTCATAGTGCTCTCTTAAAGCTTTTAAATGATGCTCAGCACAAGTTCCGATAATATCAGTTGCATTTACGCTTAAAGTACTTTCCCAAAAATCAGTAAATACAGCTTGGGCATGTCGCACTGCATGCCCGTAAAATAAGATATCCATATCTGTAAATTGAAACTTACTACTTGCTTCAAAATATTCACTACTAATATTTCTACCGCCTGTTACTGCAATCGATGCATCTGCAATAATGAGCTTATTGTGCATCCGATGATTTACTTTTTTAAATCGGAAGAGATAATCGAAGATACGTAAGTAACGAAATTTATAAGGATTAAATAATCTAATTTCAAAGTTGGTATGCTGTAAAAGGCTTCTTAATATGCCATCAAGCTTTATACCGTTTTGATCATCAATTAATAAGCGAACTTTGATGCCACGATCCGCTGCCTTGAGCAGCTCATGTAAAATAAGGTTCCCCACAAAATCATTGGTCCAAATGTAGTATTGTAGATCAATCGTTTCCTTGGCATTTCTAATTAAATAAATTCGTGATGCAATACTCATAAATGCGTCATCAAGAGCTACAAAGGCAGTGAGACCTTGCTGAGTTTTTTCCTCTGCTGCCTCATCATTCAACCAATTATTTGTCTTTATCACTATATCTTTCTCATTAGGATCATATTTATCTGTATAAGAAGGTAAATCAGTAAAGCCCCAAGCGCTTAAGGCCATAGTACTATACTGCTCATATAGCTGATTGATCATGTAAGCATTTAATTTGCATCCAAGTTAGAGCTATAAGAGCATTCTTATATTCAATTTATATGTCAAAATTCACAATAACTGTATGATTTTGTTATAATCTAAGAAGGTTAAAATTTAAAATATAATAAAAACAGAAGTTTATAAATTATTTTTTAAATTTTCTATAGTTATATATGATTAATTAACGTAATTATGTGAGCTGTATTTTATTGCAAACAATTATTTCGATCATTTACGTTTTTATAAGTAAAACAGTGACGTAGTTCTCTTTGTCGTTATAAGATGCGTTTTATTAGATACTCAGATTTCATAACTTTACATTACTTACAATTAAGTTACCAACAACTACATTACAACACATGATTTCTATCATACTTCCTTAAAAAGCTGAGTAATGAGTAAGCAACCAGCTAGAAAGAGGAAGGAAGGAGATAGGAAATGCCACAATATTTAATGATTGCTGAAAAGGTGTATAAAAAAATTAAAGAAGATGATCTTTTCTCTGATACTCCGACCGAGCATTTAAATAACTTAATAGGTGTGATTCGAAAGGAAATCAAAGGTACAAAGTTTAAGCTTAAATATAATTTTATTGACTTTGATGAATTTTTAACAAAGCCACTAGATGAATGTGCCGTAAAAATTGATATTAGCCTCATGCCTAGTCATAAAAATAAAGATGAATATATTTTATGGTTAGCTGGATTTATAGAACGAATGACGACAGGCGGGGAAACCCATCTTCCACCTATCTCAAAATTTATTCCGCCCGATTTTAAGTTTAATTGCGAATTTGATAACGCTAAGACACCAGCAAAATCTACATATCCAGATGATGAAGGTGAACTGATCATTAACTATTTTAAATCTGAAGCTTTTATGAAAATTATAAACGAAGATAAATAATGTGATAAGAAATATAGAAGGTTTCTACCGTACTTCTATTCATAGCTGTTAAAATTCAGCAACCGCCTTTTGGGGCGGTTTTTTGTGGCTTAATCTCTTTTTTATCTTGTTCTCTTCACATAAGTTTTCATTGTAAACAGAACTCACTTGTTCCCTATAAAAACAGATACATAGATTAGTGCTAACTTTTACTTATCTTCATTGAGTAAGGAGATAAGATATTTTGAAATATTTTCTTTTTGCTTCAACTTAAGCTTTTTCACATACCTTTCAAAAAAGATATGGTGAAAAATTTCCCTTTTAGACAATTGAGTCTAGATGTATTCTGAATTTCTAAAAAACTTCCATAATTGTTGGTTTTTTAAGGAGGTGTCTATGCTCCATAATATTAGACAATTTTTCTGCATGCACATCTGGGAATATGATTTTGATATTTCACATGAGGAAGTCAGAGAATGCAGAAAGTGCGGGAAAATTCATAAAATGAAGAGTTCCCATAAAATGACTTAAGGTTAAAGCGAAATACTTCAGTCATACTAAACCAATTAAAGATAAGCTCAATAATTAAAAGTATTGAGCTTATTTATTTTAAAGAAGAGCATAGTTTAATTCAGTAATCATATAAAACCTATTAATTTACTCAGAATATAATTCAAAGTAGTTCACACTTTAAAATAATAAAAAGTTGCAACTTACATAAAACTCTATTAATTTTAAAAAATAAATAACACTTCAATAAAAACTGAAAACTTAAATTTATAACTTTAATTTTATACTCATATTTTATAAAAAAATTGATAAGGAGATAGAAATGCCAAAATACTTACTATTAGCAGAAAAAATTTCTAAAAATATTAAACAAGATTCTTCAAACAATTATCTAGAAAACTTAAATAATTTAATTATAGAAATAAAAAAAGCCATTACAGGAACGGAATTAAAATTTTTATATAATTTTTTAGATTTCAGTGGTTCGCTACTTAACCTTCAAGATGAAGTATTGCTCAAATTTGATAGCAGTCTGATTCCTAGCTATAAAAATGAAGAAGATTTTATTTTATGGTTAGCAGACTTCATTGATCGGATCACCATAGATACAAGTAAAGGAGATTATCCAATAAAAAAGAATTTAGCCAACCTAAGCTCTATTGCTGAGAAATTGATGTATAGACATTAGAAAATCTAGGGCCATCCTCATCAAATACTGAACTATAAAGAACTGCTTTGGTTATTGGCAGTTCTTTTATACTTAAATTAGTTTTTGGGTTCTTGTCGGGGAGCTGAGTTGATATCGTGTCTAACTCTGCTTATATTTTCATAAATAATTTTACGCATTCTATTTATTGCGCCAAGCGGTTTATGCTCAGGTAAAGCATGCCACGGTGTAAAAGAGAGATTTTCACAAAATTGATTCTGTTCAGGTGTATCAAAGCTTTGCTTTGGAATATGAATGGTCGCAACTTGGTAAAAAGGTGCTTCATTTTCTTTCCACTCGGACATTGTATCTTCAACCAACATTTTAGTCGAAGTTCTTGGCTGTATAAGAAATTCCATACACACGTCTTGCTTTTGCAATGTATCTTTTAAGGCATTTCGTAAAAAATTATGGCTAGGGTGATCAGGTAGAGTTGCAGACACTGTAGAGCAATTTCTTACGGAGTATTTAACCGCTTGACGGTCAACACCTAATCCTAATTGATAGGGCACCATAGACCAATACCGTGTATATAATGGATTTGCAATTTTAGAATTACGCGCGCCTAAAGCATTCATGGTACCTTTAAAACCTAAAGCAAACGGCATATGAAGCTTTCTAATCATATTATGGCTATTTAGATCGTTCATAAAAGAAAGGTATCTTTGCCCGTCATTTACAAAAAAGACGGGGTTATTAATCATAATAAAGTCTTGAGTTGTAGCCTCTTTTTCATTTTCTAAAATTTTCTGACCTGATACACCTAAGATTTTTATTGCCATTCCACGTGCGTCTTTTTCAATATCTGCTCTAGAAGCATCATTAGAAGCATTCGAAAAACGAATCCATGCTTCATAGTTTTTATCTGGAATAAAAATACCTTTTGCAAGTTGAGCTGGTATATTTTTAAGTACATGAAATTCAGCACGAACACATCCATGTGCTTTAGGGTGTGCATCACGCAAAGCATTTCCCGCCGTATACTGTTCACGAATCGACTTCTCAATAACTTGAGTTATTTGATGAGCTATTACTTCCTCATTCGGTTGTAACTTTTCTCCTAATGCTGTATCGATCTCTGGATAGTCGATATTTTCTGAAGAAGACTTTACTGATGGGATTGTTTGGGAATATAGCGTTTCACTACAACCTATTGATACAAACAGAAGAGGAGTAAATATAAACAAAGCCTTAAAACTGATAGGCTGTATTAATTTTGACATTTATAGTCTCCTCGGTAGAAAAAATATTTTAGAATAATATTAAGTTTTTTGTTTAAGATTATTTTGAGCTTTTTAAAATTATTCACTGTAAATAATTTAAACGTCATTGTTACTTATCTGAACAGTAAAATAAGAATACTTATTTAATATAAAACTTCTTAATACATTAAGAGAATGACGTCATGATAACTAATCGACAAAATGTGCAAAATAATACTAATACATCACCTCATCCAATTACCCAAAATACACTTATTGATCGGTTTAGTCCTATTTACTGGAGAATAGACGGCCCACAAACCATGTCTTTTGCCATTACAAATTATGGAAATGGATTTGAAGCATCTTTTAGATCACGTATGACAAATGACTTGGTAGGGATTAGCTGGGATTCTTATGATACGAAAGATCATAAACTTTTAGCATATGAAACCAAATATAGTTATGCAGGGGTAGTTTGGGATTTTGATATTGAATTATCGGCTTCTATGCCCGTACTTAATAATCCAAGTTTAACGCCAACTTTAACGGTGTACTATCATGACAATGGCGTAGATAAAATTGCATATATCGTCTTATTTAATTATGCAAATAATCCTTCGTCGCGAACGGCGCATATTCATATTAACTGGGATACAGTTAAAGCTGGTTTTTCTGCTACAGATAGCTTTCCGGTAACCAATATTCAACGTATCTCATTTTCAGGCTTTACTAGCCACTATAACGGCCAGTCAGCTACGCCGTTAAGCCAGCCAGAAGATGGTTATATTCGTATTACCAATTCAGTCGTGACTGGAACAAATGCAAAGTTAAATCTGAGTCGTGTTGTTGTACCCCAGCACAATTATGGGATCTGTACCAGCTATGATGACCATTATGACTTGAACCCGCAGCGCCTAGTCAACAATATGGTCGCTTTGGGATATCAGGGATTGGTAAACCACTATTGTGGAATGTCGCATTATCCTGAAATGACATGGAAAAGCGATATTAATAAATGGCAAATACCAGATACGTTGGTAACAGGTGAGGCCGTCGTCAACGCATGTACCCGAAAATGGCATGAAAAATATGCCCAAGCTCTACATAATGCAAATATGCAACCCATTTTTGGGGTAAGTTTTGAGATGTATTCACTTGGAGCAAATGAGTTTTGGGCACAGCGTGACTGGAATAGCAATTTAGGCAAAACAGGCTACCAACCACCGAGTTATTTTTTTAGCTTAAGTGATCAAAATGCTTTGGCTTATTTGCACAAAGTTTTTATTGAGTTCGCAGATACAATGGTTGCTGGCGGCTGTAATGTTAACATGCAAATTGGTGAACCTTGGTGGTGGTATAACACGGACACGAATCTACCTTGTGTGTATGACTATCCAACAAAATTAGCCTTTAATGCCGATACAGGACTATATGCGCCAGACCTAGGCACCATCTATGAGGCTATGAATAAAACAGGTACGCCGTATGATGAGTTTAAAACTTGGTTAAGAAATAAGTTAGGACAGACCTGTCAAAATATTCGAGCAGCCATTAAAGCTAAATATGCAAATGCTAAAGTGTGTCCTTTAATATTTTTCCCATCCATTCGTTCTCCAATACAAACCCTAGCAACCTATATCAACTATCCAAGCCAGCACTACTCCTATCCAAATTTTGATTACATGATGACTGAAGCCTATGACTGGCTTTTAGAAGCTAAATTAGATTTAGCTCATCAAGCTGTTTCTCAGATACCAACTCAAGATTTAGGTTATCCGGCAAATAAAGTTGCTTATTTATCTGGATTTGTACCAGATGCATCTATTGCTTATATCTATGGATTCGACAAAAACAAACCTTATCGGACTCCAATTTGGCAGAGGATTTTTGGCGATATGAAAAATAACGTATCTCTTGGCCTAATGAAGCAGTTTATCTGGGCCTATCCGCAAGTCATGTTTGATTCAATTACAATTGATACGACCCAAGCCCCAAATGGTTTCTTTGTTGAAAATACGCTTTACTCACCAATTAGTGATAACACACCGTATCCACCAGATATTTACCTCTAAGTAAACATAAGCTGTTTATAAGAGAAGTAATCTGATAGAAAACCTCTTCATCTAGGAGGTTTTCTTCTTTTTTTAGTACAGGCTTGCTTAGATGTATTTGACTGGCTATGCTGTGATAGATTGTCATGAAAGCCAATTTTAATTTAAGCAAAATTAAGCTCTTGTATTATCAATATATAATCTATTTTGCTCGACTATAAATACCGAATGATTTAAAGGAAACCCAAAGATGAAATCTCGTGCAGCTGTCGCCTTTGCCCCAGGAAAACCTTTAGAAATTGTTGAAGTTGATGTTGCACCACCCAAGGCTGGTGAGGTTTTAATAAAAATTACCCATACAGGGGTATGCCATACCGATGCTTTTACATTATCTGGCGATGACCCAGAAGGTGTTTTCCCAGCGATTTTAGGTCATGAAGGTGCAGGTGTTGTAGTTGAAGTAGGCGAGGGCGTAACAAGTGTTCAACCTGGCGACCACGTGATTCCACTTTATACAGCTGAATGTAAAGAATGCTTATTCTGTAAATCCGGAAAAACTAACTTGTGTGTTGCGGTACGTGCGACGCAAGGTAAAGGTGTAATGCCGGATGGAACTACACGTTTTTCATATAACGGCGAACCGATTTATCATTACATGGGTTGTTCAACCTTTAGTGAATATACAGTAGTTGCGGAAGTCTCTTTAGCTAAAATCAATCCTGAAGCGAATCACGAACAAGTATGTTTACTGGGATGTGGGGTGACTACTGGTATTGGCGCCGTGCATAACACAGCAAAAGTACAAGAAGGTGATTCGGTTGCCGTATTTGGTTTAGGCGGTATTGGTTTAGCTGTTGTACAAGGTGCGCGTCAAGCGAAAGCAGGGCGCATTATTGTCGTAGATACCAATCCAGCTAAATTTGAACTTGCTAAGCAGTTTGGTGCTACAGATTTCTTAAATCCAAAAGATTATGATCAACCTATTCAGCAAGTGATCGTAGAAATGACAGGATGGGGTGTAGATCATTCATTTGAATGTATTGGCAACGTCAATGTTATGCGCTCAGCTCTAGAATGTGCACATCGTGGTTGGGGACAATCCGTTATTATTGGTGTTGCTGGTGCAGGTCAAGAAATTTCGACTCGTCCATTCCAGTTAGTGACAGGCCGTAAATGGTTGGGTACTGCTTTTGGTGGGGTAAAAGGCCGCTCACAACTTCCTAAAATGGTCGAAGATGCTATGAAAGGTGAAATTCAACTTGAACCTTTTGTAACTCATACCATGCCTCTACAAGATATTAATACCGCTTTTGATTTAATGCACGAAGGTAAATCAATTCGTACTGTCATTCATTTCTAAATGAAATAAAAAAGGGCTGTGATTCAGCCCTTTTTTACCACTTATAGTTTTATATCTTAGATGGCATTACCACACATGTCAGTGGTACCCTGAGGGTAGTTAAACTTTAGCGCATTACGGTCTGTAATGAGTTCATTAGACAACTCTTGTCCAAATAATTGATTAGAATATAATCCTATACTACTTGAGACAGAAAAACGTATATTCTCTAGTGGAGCAGGTAAAGTAGATTGATACCCCTGATCAACACCATTTACAATAAAGCCAACCTGCTTGGTATTCTGATTAATATACATCCCTAATCTTTGGTATTCATTTGAATTATTTGTCATGTTTTGACCTTTATAATATGGATTGTTAGGCCCACTATTATCACTAAGTCGATAAGCTACATAATAGTTTAATCTAGCAGGATTCTCGCCAAAATCTGGATCATACCCCCCCATATCAAACCAATAGTTGGATCTAATCGTATAACCATTATTTGTTACGCCACTAAATCCAATGCTAGAGGAGTAATAAGTAGAATTTCCAAGTGATGAACTCCCAAGAGTTGATGTTGGAATTTTAAGTTCCATTTCAAATGCAATAATACCTGTGTGAGGTATTGTTAAATCACCAATTTCATTAATCGAATTCGGACTATTTATTTTACTTGTAGCAACATAATCTACGTAGCCATACTCACTTTCTGGCCTAGGTTCCACTTTAAAACCAAATTTTTGACCAATTATCGATGGGAATATTTTTATAGGAAAATCAGGATATTCATTATTCCAGAGATCAAAATCTTCCTGAGTCGCGTTAAAATTATATTTACAGACTGGGGCAGAGGAATTAAGGGAGGTAGTTTGAGCCAAGAGAGTTTGAGACGCTAACTTTTCATTCTTTGTAGTGGATGGAATGCTTTTAGATACAACTTTTTGGTTAGATTCGCCACGCATTACTGTATTGGTATTTTCAGAAGATACCTCATACATTGCCCAACATAATGTCACTGCACTAACTGCAACTATACCTATTCTTTTCATAAATATTCCTATTAAGTTAAGTATGAAATTCTTAGAAAGTAGTGTTAAAGTAAAATTTATTATTAATATTTAAATATTTGAAATTATTAGGTTTAAAAACTATTGAATATGATTAATCATATTCAATAGTTACAGTAGCCATTGCACGCACTTTACCAGCAGTCACATTTGTTGCTGTTTGATAGTAGCGGGCAGTCATCGGTACGTTATATTGAATTGTCTGGTTAGAAGACAAGGTACCTAAGGCTAATTTGTCACCTTTTTTGATGACTTGATTTTTATTTTGATAGTTCCAGAGTAATTGTACGCCCACACCATTAGCTTTTTCAGATGCGGCAGCCGTATTTGCCAATACCTGATTATTTGTACCATCTTGGGTAAAGTCATAAGTTAAACTAATAAGGTTTTTCTCTTCGTAACCCGTTGGGTTGATACCCCCATTACATAAGATGTTCATATCGAAGGTTTGTTCGCCTTGAGTTGAGCCAACGCCTTTAAAACCTGCCTTTGTGACTGTAGGCAACTGTACAACTTTATTAATATTACCTTGAATCTCACATGAAGAAGAAGCAATGGTAATTGCATTAGCATCAACAGTACTTGTTAAAAACGGCTGATTTGGAAAGCCACGGACGTAATAACTACTATATCTGCCTGGTACTAATGTTCCAGAACCAGTTTGTGGAGCAATTTTAATGATTTCTACAACAAAATAACCTGATGCCAAATAACGAGTACCAGAAATACCGCCACGTTCATAAGGGTAATAACCAGAAAAATTACTGCTATTCTCTGCTTCACGATATAAACGAATACCAATGCCAGGAATATTGGTTGTATAGATGCTATTGCCTAAGGAACTTAATGGATAAGCTTGTGTTAATTGAGCAACTACAGTATCTCTACTATCACAATACATCGCTTGTGTACCGCTACTACTGATAGGGAAAGTTGCTTTCCTTAAAACAGCACCCACTGGATCACTAGGACGTACAACAACACGGCCTACTGCCATGCGAACATCATTTGGTTGATAATTAACTATAATACATGAAGCATTCGCTTCACCATACATACCAAAGCCCGCGGTAAATAGAGCACCCGTTAATAATATTCTTTTCATTTGCAGACAGCCTCGGTCATAACTATGCTTTGTTGTTTATTTCGCAACTCATTACTGATGTTGTACTCAACCGAACAACGTTCATTACTTTCATCACCCCATTTCACATAGAGACGGTCTTGAGCAAGTGGGGTACGTAAGTAAATCATACTACCTTGTGCAACAATACCTACAGCTTCATCTTTCTGGTTAAAGACTTGCGCTGCAAACGGTAAACTGTTGCCATCTGCAGTTTTACTATTAATATAAACTGCATAGCCTGTTTTAGTTGCAAAATCTACTTTCGCAATTGCACCAGCAAATGGGGCAATACGTTGACTTGTTTCTTCAAGTTCAACTTCGCTCGACATTTCTTGTGGGTCAAGAGTAATGTCATTAAGGCGGTATGGCGTAACATAAGGAACTACTGCATAACCCGCTTTATTTACACTTAGACCAACCGTGTTATTCACTTTTGCTCCAGCGGCATCAGGTGCATGCACAAGTACCATGGTTTGGCCTTGCTCAGGTCCAAATAAAATACCGTCAGAATGTGCAACAACACTACCGCTTAAACTTACCATTGCTTGTTGATAAGAATCAGCAATACTATAAGAGCCGCCAACAGTTGCATAGTTAGTACGGTAACGACCATTTGCGTTAAATGTTGGGTTCGCATAGTCTTGATGTGACACAGAAGCGCCGTAACTAAAGCGATCACCCACCATTCCACTTGCACCAACAGTACGGCTGTCTTCAGAAGCAGTAACGTTGACGTTGACTGAATTCTTCTTAAAGTTAATTGGGAATGAAAGCGTCATTAAATATTCAGTATCATGCGACGCATCATTTGAGCCGTACTCAACCTTACGGTTAATTGCAGATAAACCATAAGTTAAACCATGGTAGTTATTACTATAACCAATCTGATACTGCTTAGTACTCTCGCTACGATTCCAGTAATCTACCCATGAACCTACCACATAGAAGTTACCCCAACCCTCAGGTAACCCTTGGTTTAAAGTAATCTGGAACTCACTACGTTGACGACCAGCAGCATAAGTGTTTACACCTTTTTCTTCCAAGTCACGTATAAGCAGGGCATCGCGCAATTTATAGAAGTTTTCGGTTGAATAACGGTAAGCTGCAAGTGTTAAGTTTGTGTTGGTCGGCGTAATTAACTTACTATAACTTAAACGGAAACTTTGACCTGATTGTGAAGCCTGTTTTTCAAACTCAGCTTCAGAGTGAGTCACGTCGAATGCAATTGCTCCAATTGGTGTAGCAACGGCAGCACCAAGCAATATTGCAGCGTAATTCTCAGATGCCTGAATTCCGGTATAGCCGGTTAAATAGTTATTAATACCTTGTTGGTATTTACCCTGAATAATCCAAGGGTCCAGATCAATGTCTTGATCACGGAACTGACCTACAGTTAATGAGTAACGGTTCATGCCTGGGCGTAACATCTGTACAACAGAGGCATAAGGCACAGAAAATTTCTGTATTTCACCATTCGCTTCGATAACAGAAACTTCAATTTCACCACCAAAGCCGGTAGGGTAAAGGTCATTAATTTCGAAATTACCTGGTGCAACCGTTGTTTGGTAAATCAATTGCCCCTGTTGACGTACTTCAACTTTTGCATTGGTTTTTGCATTACCACGGATACGTGGAGCATAACCAAGCATACTATTCGGTAGCATTCGATCATCACTTGAAAAATCGATACCACGATAACCATATGAGTCAAATACTTCGCCGTTTGTAAAACTATCCCCGAGTGTTAAAACACCACGATATTTAGGGAAAGCTCTTTGTAAATAGGTGCTTGTTTCTTGATAGTCTGATTTAGATTGATTTTCCGCAGGCGTATCTTGCCATTGCCACTGACCATTATGACGTAATTGCCAACCTGCTAAATTTAGACCAGCCGTAACCCCCATAAAAGCATTAGTCGTTTCGCTTCGGTCACCAGACTGATTAAAAGTTTTATACGCACTACCACTATAAGACAAAAAGCCGGCATTAATCCCGCGATCCCATACGCTTGGGTCGACATAGCCTTGAGCATTTTTTTGTAATGCGACTTGAGGAATTGAAATATCTACACGTAAACGAGACGTATCGAATTCATAAAATGCGTTTTCTACCCATTCTTCAATTTTATAACAACTATTATTTTCTTTTTGAAGGGGAGCGTGCTTGGTTAAAATTTCTTGTTTTACGCCGTATTCAAGAAGATTCATTCCAGTAAAACAAGTTACGGCATTTTGATTTGGATCTAATGCCTTGAAAATCATGCGGCGTTTACCAAACCATTGACCATTTACATAAACGTCAACGTTATATTCACCTGGTAAAACAGGGTTGCCGTACTTAAATCGAGAAATATCGACTTTCTGAGCGTCACCAATTAAAAAAGCAGAATCAAATTCAGCTTCTACAGGCGCACTCGCAGCTGCTTCTTCAGCATGCACGAACACAGGCATTGTCATTGTAACAACGCCAGAAGCCAAGTAATAACAAATATGGCGTTTTAATAATTTATAAGATTCTTGCCTTTTTTTTGGCATAGCTAAGTCCGCCTACTCACATAATAGGTGCTTAAATTTATTAAAAAGATAATCTGATTACTGAAGTTTTATTTGGTGTTCGACTCGACCACCATAGTCGTTGACATTAATAAAACTCATATCCTGAAGATTGCTATTCTTAAGCTGAATAGAAGCTTCAGAAAAAGGCTTAACCATTAGCCCTTGAGGCAATAAATCAACTTTTTTATCTCCAACCTTTTGATAAACAGAAGTCATCGTAATGTGGAAAGGAGTTGGATTTTTTACCGTTAAATTCTGACCAGATTTAACCCATTGAAGCTTATCTGCTGCTAAATTCGCATCTTCTTTAATTGAAGCCGGACGATAGAAGAATTTGATCCGGGAACGAATTGCAAGTTGTAAGAAGTTATCAGGTGTCGTATCTGCATTTTTTGAGGTAGGTCTTGGTGGAATATCCAAAACGTTTAACCACAAAACAGTTTCTTGCTTCTGGTTAAATTGAGAAGCATTTGGAAGGGCAGTAATACGAAGTGTCTGACTTTTTGTCGCTTCAACACGAGAAATTGGAGGAGCAATCATAAAAGGAACTTTTGATTGATCCGGAGTACTTTTTGGATCACCTTCATCAATCCAAGCTTGGACAAGTGCTGGTTTTGAACCGTTATTGCTAACTTGTAGCGTAACTTCTCTAGCATCCGACGGATAAATTACACGGGTGCCATGAATTACAATTTCTGCTTGAGCGGCAGGAGCAGCAACAGATGAAGCAAACGCCAAACCTAACAAAAAATTATAACTGTTCAATTTCATTTTTCGAGTTCTCAACCAAGAAAGATTCAGGAAAGTGCTACACAAAACAGGGTTTCCATGCGGACATAGAAACCCCGCTATCAATTAATTATTGATAGATAATTGTGTATTGAACAGAAGTAGTTACTTTACCAGCAGTAGAAGCACCAGTTGCATAGTATTCAGCATAGTAGTTAAGGTCAGCACTTGCACCTTCAGCTACGTCAACCCATTGAGAGTTAGCTTGAGCACCGTTTGCACCAGCAGCAAGTACTGGGATGAAGTTATTGTTGCTACCTAAAAGTTGAACGTTAACGTTTTTAGCACCAGTAGCGTCTTGGTTAAGTAAACGACCAGTATTGAAGTCAACAGTTGCACCTGGTTCAAAGTAAGTAGCTACTTTACCTTGTGAACAGTTAGCTAAGTTGATTTGGAAAGGAGTACGGCCAGCAACATCCCCAGCAACAGCTAAAGTTTGTTTAGAAACAGTAGGAAGAGTCACTGTGAAATCTTTACCAGCAGGAGTAACGATGTCACAAGTTTTATCTGTAACTAAACCATTAATTGTAATTGTACCATCAGCAGCTTGAGCATTCGCAATCCCTACAACCGAAAGAGCAGCGATCAAAGCAAGTTTTTTCATAGTGTTTTCTCAAAAGTCTGGATAAAAGTTTAATTCCTTACTTTTCCAGTGTTTGACATCTTGAAAAGTAATGTAACAATGCTAACACTTTTTAAACAAAATGCAAACTATGTCACATTATTTTTTTATAGTTTTAATTGTGTCACCCTTTTAGGATTCAGTTAACAGCTAGTTAACACAGCTTATATAACTGTTTTATAGATAGTTTTTATTGTTTAGAAGAAAGGAATCGTAGAGATAAGAAAATTACATAAGGCTACTATGTAACAGGAAAAAGAATTAAACAATTTACGTGAAGAATAAGCTTAAATTCTTACAATACAATTATATAGAATAAATTATGCAGATGTATATAGAAAAACTATACAAATAGACATTTTTGCAGAAAAAGAGTGACCCAATACCCAATTCATAAAAAATTATGTTGAATTGTATGAATCACTCTTTTGCCAGCTTCTATAGTAATAAGTTCAAATGTGATGAAATGAGCTTAATGATAATTGATAAGTATAATCTTTCGATTAGAACCTAGACTTTCAATGCTAGTGTCCATCTTCTCTGTATGTTGAGCTAATTTATAGAGACTATCTTTATTTAAATATTCACTATCAAGTTTAATATTCAAATTGTTGACTTCGTTACATTCTATCTCATTACTTTTTGTTGAGCATGTGTCTTCAACAATATTTCCTTTAATCATTATTGTGTTATTTGCATAACAAAATAGTGGGGAAGTAGAAAATACCGCCAAAACCAAAATTTTAAATATATTATTTTTCATTTTATAAGTACCTATTTATTAAATAGTTAATATAAGTGATACAATATTTTTTATTTAAAAACAATATATAAATCAATTTCAATTAAAAAACACAAAATAATATGTGACCCGTATCTCACTAATTATTTAATTTGTTTAAATAGGTTTTATTTCTACATCTATTTTATTAAAACGATAATTGAATCACACTTTACAAATATTAGTGTATCTTAGTTATTGTAAAATTAAATTATTGATAATAAATACTTTAATTAAAATTATAAAAATTTAAACTAAAATACCAAGCTAAAAAATAATTTAATTAATTATAATATTTATTGAGATAATATATATTCACGCAAATTAAAAGTGATGTTTTAGCTCAGATTTTTTATTTATACGAATTAAAATATGAAAAATAAAATCACTTTTGAATAGGTTGTAAATAATTCTCGTATTTATTTAATTTTACTTAAAAACTTAAGGTAATAATAAGGCGAACTAAATTAGAAGATTTAATCTTTAAAGTATTTAAAAGGAATACAGAAAGTTGAGTATCAGAATGATTATTTTAAAATTTCTGTAATGATAAAGTTGTTTGAATTTAATTGAGTAGTAAGGAGCATGCATGGTTCATCTGAAATTTAATTTAAATTTTAATTCTTTAGCCAAGGACGATCATCTAAATTTAAGTGCAGCAAAGATTCTAAGAAAATCTATACAGTGATCAATAAAATTATGTTAGCTATGTAAAGCTGAATAGAGAAAGATGAATGTCATATTTATGCTCAGATAGTGATGTTTAGCCAAATAACTTTAAAGCTACGTAAAGAGAGCTTTAGATCTGAAAGATAGAAATAACTAGGGATTAGTTTAAACTATATAATTGTTCGTATAATACGGCATTATGTTACTTGCCATGTTCGTTGACTAAAGACCCCGCGCTAGCGGGGTTTTTTGTCAATGATGCGACCATATTTACGCACTCGCATGGCATTTAACATCAGTGCTCATTATGCGAATTGGAAGGATAGGAAAGGGCGGGCAGCGACTCGTCGCGCCTGACCTTTCTGGGAGATTTTGAGAGAGGGCACACTGCTATCTAATAGTGTGCCTGACTGTCCAAAGTTTTTTTTAATTTCGCCTATGAGCTATATATAACGGAGCTTTCAGAGGAAATGAGAAATTTTATCATTTAGGCGATTTATTGATCATATTTTGATCTTTTTGCCTATTATTTCTTCTATATTGTATTGGCCTTCTGGAGGAATATATCCTTCTGGTACTTGATTATTTAAATCAAATACAAGTTCTACATATTCTACTTTCTGGCTCTTTCTTTTAAATCTTTCTTTCTCATGTTCTTCTCTTATATATTTCTCTGTTATTCCACACTTTTTTAGTTCATTCATATATTTTTTAAATGTTTTTTCATCATGATCTTTTTTTATTTTTTCTATTCCAATCATGACAAGTACGCATAAAAAACTTGTTAGATTTCTTGTCTTTACTTTTGATAGTCTGCCAGTAGGAGTGGTTTTATTAAATACTTTTCCTATTTTTTCTTCTATTTCTAGAATATCCATTTTCATTTCCTATTTTTGCTTTCGGCAATCATCATTCGAACCATATATAAGATTCTTTTTTTATCTTCTTTTTCTATATTTTTTAGGTCGTTAAGAATGATAGCGATTTCTTCATCTGTGCTTCCTTCTTCGCCAAATGCAAGATTATCGATACTCATACCTAAAGCTATGCTTAATCTCTTTAAGTGCTGCAATGTAGGGTTTGGGTCTTCGGCGGTCATGTTTCTTTTTAGGGTCTTGTAATTTACTCCAGCGATATTTGCTAGTTCAGGAATGCTGATATTCAGTTCCTTACATTTTTTTTCTATACGTTCGCCTATACTGTTCATTTCATGACCTTTTTCACTTTCGTCAATTTTATAACAATTATTTCTCATATATTAGATTTCCTTTGTTTACAGTTCTCATATATTAGATTAATATCTATTTAAAGAGATTTTAATTCTATTAAATGCGATAATTATTGGGGAATTTTATGAGCATACAACAAGTATTAGAAGTTCATATATCTGGGTAATTGCTATGCTTGATTTTCTGCGGTTAGCGATTCCGATCATTCCTACGTATGTACGTAGTCTTGATAATCATCATTGGTTTAATGGTGATATTCGTGATTATGGTATTCCTGCTGCTACTCGCCATGTTTCTAAGACCGATGATGGTCAAACTATAACAGGGGAGCTTTACCATCCGTATGAGTCACTTCCATCTGACTATACAGATATGGCTGTTAAATTTTATACAAATACAATGAATACACCGCCTTATGTTGAGATTAAGGCATCTCCATTGAAGTTGTTACAAGGTCACAATGTGTATGGTTTTGAGTCTATCGAATTAGGCTCCGATCATATGCTTGGCATGTTACTCGAAGCCTTTCCCCAGTTAGCCCCAATTTTGGATTTACCCAATACTGAGGTTTTACATCTAGATACGACATATTTATTTAGATTGCCTCATCAGAATATGGTTCAGCCAACTTTGGACTATATGGCTAACTTGGCTTCGGGTCACCGTAAAGCCCGTGAAGTTAAATATGATAATTACATTACTTGGGGTAATGATTCAGCAAGTGTACGTCCTAAGGCATATGGCAAATTTGAAGAAGTTAAAAGCCAACTAAATAAGATTCAGAAGAAAGCAGATAAGGGTTGTATGCGCTCTAAATCGCTTGTTATTGCTATGAATGGTGCTTTGCAATTTGCTAATGCTGTTTTACGTCTAGAAGCTCGTATTTGTAAGACTTATTTAACCAAGAATGGTTATCCATCGAATTTATTTCAGCTTATTAAGCTGCAACATGAACAGCCAGAATTATTGCTACGCCTCTGGCACGTAGCGTTTGACCCAATCCTTAAGACAATGGAGGGTGAATATATGAATTTCGCAAGTGATGATGAATTAGAAGCTTTACTTAAATCTAAATTGGTTACCTATACCAAGAAAGGTAATCCTAGTTATACCAAGGCTTATAACGCCTTTGATTTCTATCGATCATTGCGTATTGATGGTTATAAAAAAGTAAAGTCCAGACATTTGGAATCACGTTTCTATAAACGTGAAAGAGAGCTTATTAGCTGCGGTATTAGCCGTTCTCATCTACAGAATTTACATAAGAATCCAAACGGTAAAGTCATTCCATTTGTACGTTTATTCGAACTTAAGATGGCTGATCAATTACCACCAGATTACGTTCAACCAGTTTCACAATACACACCCAAACGTGGGTTACATCTAGTTGCCTGAGGAGGCTTTAACCATGCAAGTTTCATTTAATAAACGCACAATTTTTCCAACCGTTTACCGTACTGAGAAAAATGGTGAATCTAAGGCTTATTTATCTACGACCGTATTGTCACCAGTGAAATATAACTTAAGTGCAATGCCAGGAATGATGCCAGTTGAACAAATTCAGGCAATCCTTGAGGAATGTGCTGACAACGCTCAAGAAGTAGAAATCGAATTCACAGAGCAACAAACTAAGTTTGGAGCACAAATGCAGGTGTTTAGTGTTAAGCCAGTTCCTAAGAAAAACCCAATGGAATCAAAGGCTTAATGGTGAATTATACGATTGTTCGTATAATGTATAATATGTCAATTAAATCAATAACTTACGTGTAATTAACTATGACAGATTACATTTATAAATGCAAGAAGTGCGGTGCAGAGTTCACAAAACACTCAAGTTATTGCATCCATTTTTATAAGTGTAAATAAAAAGAATTTGCCGGCTTTTGGGGGCGTTAATCGCAAGTCGGCAATCCTATTTATTGGGGATGTCTCTAATGGTCATCTATGCAGTTTGGTATTTCTTCGTAGTAGGGGTTATAGCTCATCCAGTGGGCTTATATCTCTACTATAAAAAACGGAAGTAAAGGAATTCAATTATGTTGGCTTGTTTGATTTATGGGTCGGACCAGACGACATGTATTGGGTATTTAAACATGGGTTTGGTGACTGGTCTTTTTGCTGCTTTAGTAGTTTT
The DNA here is from genome assembly GCF_044778325.1 of Acinetobacter sp. BD54. Lineage (NCBI taxonomy): Bacteria > Pseudomonadati > Pseudomonadota > Gammaproteobacteria > Moraxellales > Moraxellaceae > Acinetobacter > Acinetobacter sp. BD54. The sequence goes on from NZ_JANJEP010000006.1 coordinate 207,056, forward strand.
GTACGGTCTCAGCTATGTTTTTAAAATCGTTCTAAAACTAATGGGTTTTTAACCCTTGGAGATAAATATGGAAAATCAAATCGTTGTACAAGAAAAACGCGGAGTTGTAAGTCTACGCAATGCTTCTCGTTATGGTTTGGGGGCTGTTTTATCAGCGGGTATTTTAAGCAGTGCAAGCGCAGCAACTTTAGTAGATGAACAAGCTGCTCAGTTTAAAACTGATGGTATTGCAATGGTTACAGCGATCGGTGTTGCAATGATTTCTGTTGCTGTTGTTGCTGTACTCATTAAATGGGCAAAAGCTACATTCTTTAGCTAATAGCTCAGGGGGTAGAAATACCCCCATCTTATAAGAATTAAATATTTAAAAAGTTGGGGGCTTTTATGAAGTTTTTTAAATATTTCATTTTTATAATTATTAGCTTGTTTTGTGTACATTCTTATGCTGCTGAATCTTCTGTTTCATATTATTTAGCTAATTACACGCCTAATTTTCGTTCATCTTCAATTAATACAACTTGTCAATCTTTAGCATCAAATATTCAGTCGAAGCTGGGATCATCTAGCACTATATATTTTTTAGATAGTGCTTCAATAACTGACTACTCCGGTTATAACTTTGTCTGTGTAATTGGAAAAATGCATTATGATGAGCGAACGATCCATGGTTATTACTATGGCTATAAAGAAATACAGCAGACTAAATGTCCGCAATCTGGTTATCCGATTCCTATTTATTTTGAGCCTAATACACCAATCCCGCTTAGAACTTGTAAACAAAATTCTGATGGTACTTACTGTATTACTGAATACACGGGCGACAAAAATAAACCTCTTGTTATTTCTGGTAATAAATATCAGAACATTACACATGCATCTGTGAGTGAAATTCCGTCACCTTCGTGTACACCTGAATTTTCAAAAACGAGTTGTGATCCGAAAGACCCATACGGGGGATGTTATCAGCCACCTGATGATGGTTGTAATCGATTAGCTGACGGTTCTATTTACTGTCCTCCCGATGTACCGCCACCGCCGATTCAGTCGGGCTGCTCTAACAATGCAACTTACTGTGATATGCCACCAACGGGTTGTGGTTCCGGTTATGTTCCCGGTACGTTCAACGGTCAGCAGATTTGTGTTAGAAAAAGTAATCCTCCGCCGATTGATCCAATTGATCAACCACCTTCGGCTTCAGAACCTCCGCCGATTGATCCGAACGATCCGCCTCCGACTTCGGCACCACCGCCTATTCCGAACGAAAGTAATACGATTTTACGTTCAATTCTTGATGCTATTAATGCGGTTAATAACAAGCTGACATGGCTTAAAGATGAGATCGTTAATTCTGTTAATAACGTTTCAAGAACACTCGGTATAACTAATCAAAAGCTTGATGCTGTTAATTCATCAGTTAAAGAAACGACTGCTGCTGTCAAGCAAACAACGACTGCTGTTAATAATGTAAAAGCTGCTGTAGATGCTAATGCAACAACGGTAAAAACGGCTGTAGAAGCCAATGCAGATAAGGTTAAAGGTGCTGTTGACGCTAATACCAACTCTACAGCTAATAAGCTTAATGAAGTTGTTAATGCAATTAATAATAAGCCTGTTGGCGGTGGTGGTGGCGGAACTACCGATGTTAAGCCTGTTGTTGATGCTATTGAGAAACAGACTACTGATTTTAAAGATATGATGAAGACTGATTCATCAGACTTTGATACATCACAGTATGAGAAAATTGGAGATGCTTCAGACGATCCACGCTATTTAAATGCCCAGTCAGAAGCTACCAATGCACTTCAGAATTTATCTAATAAATTAACTTTTTCTAATACTGCATGCGTACAGGACTTTACAGTTGATTTTCCTTATTTTGGTTCTTTTGTAGTTCCAATTTCTCGTTGGTGTGAACTCTTAGCACTAATAAAAATATTGATACATCTCAGTACATTAATTCTTGCTTTTAGAATGCTTGATTCAACAGTGAGGGCTATCTAATGCCATTGTTTATTGGGGCTATTGTTGCTGCATTATTGAAGGTTTTATTTAGATATGCGGTTTTTAAAATATTTGCCAAATTAATTTTGGGGACTGCTACAGCTGGAATTATTTACTTATTTTTAACGAGTACGATCAAACCTTTTATTGATGAAATGCAACAAAAGATTGTTGATAAAGCTGCTGAACTCTCAACCATTGGGGGTACTGCTGCTGAGGTCATTCAATACTTTGATTTCATTCAATGTGTAAACATTATTTTATCTGCTTCGGCTGCTTGTTTTAGTTTAAAACTAATGTCAGTAGCCATTCGTGCCTTTGGCATTAATACAGGGGGTTAATTCATGGCTATTAAACTAATTACAGCACAGCCTGGCTCTTATAAGACTGCAATGATGATGGAAATTGCTAGCAAAATGGCTAGTGAAAACCGTCCAATTTACTTATGTAATATTCGTGGTTTAAAACCTGAAATACCTTTCCCATATCAAGTTCTAGATCATTTTAAAGACTGGATTGATACACCAGAAACATCAGTTATTTTTATTGATGAGGTTCAGGAATTTACACGAGACGTACCAACTAACTGTAAAACTGAGGATTTACCTAGATGGCTAACGTTATTAGAAAAACATCGTCATGAGGGTAAGGATATTTTTATTGTTACTCAGCATCCAATGTTTATACATACTCATGTAAGACGTTTAACATCTGAGCATATTCATCTTGTGAGAAATGGGAATGTTCCGTTCGCTGCCAAACGTACTTGGGGGTTTGTTGAGTCAGATCCAGACGACTTTCAAAAGGCTACTGTTAAAAATGGTTGTACTACGTCTATCTATAGACCTAATAAAGAGGTCTTTAACTGGTATGAATCTACGGTATTAGATACCCATAAATTTAAATTTCCTACTAAATTAATTAAGACAGTAAGTCTTTTAGCTGCTCTTGTTGGTTTTTCTGTATATATGGGATATCCAGTATTTAATAAATATTTTGGTTCTAAAGAACAAGAAGTCTCTGCTACAGATATTTCACCACAGCCTAATAATTCAAATATGACCTTAGCTGAAAAGGCTAAGCTTGATGCAGCTATGGCTGGTCTTACTCCAGAGCAGTACGCTGATTTAATGCATCCTGAAAAACGTAACGCTAAGCTGCAAGCTGTTAACGATGTAAGAATGGAAACTATAGCTGTGAAATATAATCCTAATCGTCCTTACGATATGGATACTTCACAGATTCAATATGAAGTTACTGCTAAGCCTGTTTTTTCAGGTTGTATGAAGAAAAATGGTAAATACGTTGCTTATACTCAACAGGGCACTATTTTGCATGATGTAAGCCAATCTGATTGCCGTAAACTTATGGAAGATGGCGATAGACCATTTAATTATTTTCAGGTTCAGAATAATCGACCTGCTCAGGTAAATAATGCTGTGCCACAAGTGCAGGTGCAGCCTAATTATTCATCTTATCAGGCTAATAATTATGTCCAGCCTAACCTACAGCGTAGTTCTGTCGATGGTGCAAATTCTCAAAGTTCTTTTTCTTTCTGATTACCTAAAACCGTCTATATGTTCTACCGTAGCAGTAACCAAAAAAAACCGTTCAGGGGAATTGTGACCGATCGAACTCGGTCACAAGGCGTAGTCTACGGTTTTTTACGTGATAATATATCGACTTACACCCAATGCCAGTATTGCGGTCGTACCTTGCAATTTGGTCAATTAATGAAACATTTGAGGCTTTTTCATGGATACGGAACAAGTAGTTTTGACCTTGGCATCTGAATTTACCTTCCCTGATTTATTTCAATTTCTAGCTTTATGCCTTATTGGTTTTCTTTTAAAAATTCTAATTGAAACCATATTAGAGTCTCGATAATAGGAGTTATCTATGGTTTGTTTTGATGATAGTGAATTAGAGACGATCTATACAATTATGCTTTCTTATGGTTTGACTGATTCTGCTCTATCTATTACTAGAATTATTGATCAATCTTATTATTTTTGTCACCAGTGCCAGAGACTAATTCGCCTTGAATATTCTGAACAACATTTACAAGAACATGATGACTGAGAGTTCGCATAATACGGCATTATGTTACTTGCCATGTTCGTTGACTAAAGACCCCGCGCTAGCGGGGTTTTTTGTCAATGATGCGACCATATTTACGCACTCGCATGGCATTTAACATCAGTGCTCATTATGCGAATTGGAAGGATAGGAAAGGGCGGGCAGCGACTCGTCGCGCCTGACCTTTCTGGGAGATTTTGAGAGAGGGCACACTGCTATCTAATAGTGTGCCTGACTGTCCAAAGTTTTTTTTAATTTCGCCTATGAGCTATATATAACGGAGCTTTCAGAGGAAATGAGAAATTTTATCATTTAGGCGATTTATTGATCATATTTTGATCTTTTTGCCTATTATTTCTTCTATATTGTATTGGCCTTCTGGAGGAATATATCCTTCTGGTACTTGATTATTTAAATCAAATACAAGTTCTACATATTCTACTTTCTGGCTCTTTCTTTTAAATCTTTCTTTCTCATGTTCTTCTCTTATATATTTCTCTGTTATTCCACACTTTTTTAGTTCATTCATATATTTTTTAAATGTTTTTTCATCATGATCTTTTTTTATTTTTTCTATTCCAATCATGACAAGTACGCATAAAAAACTTGTTAGATTTCTTGTCTTTACTTTTGATAGTCTGCCAGTAGGAGTGGTTTTATTAAATACTTTTCCTATTTTTTCTTCTATTTCTAGAATATCCATTTTCATTTCCTATTTTTGCTTTCGGCAATCATCATTCGAACCATATATAAGATTCTTTTTTTATCTTCTTTTTCTATATTTTTTAGGTCGTTAAGAATGATAGCGATTTCTTCATCTGTGCTTCCTTCTTCGCCAAATGCAAGATTATCGATACTCATACCTAAAGCTATGCTTAATCTCTTTAAGTGCTGCAATGTAGGGTTTGGGTCTTCGGCGGTCATGTTTCTTTTTAGGGTCTTGTAATTTACTCCAGCGATATTTGCTAGTTCAGGAATGCTGATATTCAGTTCCTTACATTTTTTTTCTATACGTTCGCCTATACTGTTCATTTCATGACCTTTTTCACTTTCGTCAATTTTATAACAATTATTTCTCATATATTAGATTTCCTTTGTTTACAGTTCTCATATATTAGATTAATATCTATTTAAAGAGATTTTAATTCTATTAAATGCGATAATTATTGGGGAATTTTATGAGCATACAACAAGTATTAGAAGTTCATATATCTGGGTAATTGCTATGCTTGATTTTCTGCGGTTAGCGATTCCGATCATTCCTACGTATGTACGTAGTCTTGATAATCATCATTGGTTTAATGGTGATATTCGTGATTATGGTATTCCTGCTGCTACTCGCCATGTTTCTAAGACCGATGATGGTCAAACTATAACAGGGGAGCTTTACCATCCGTATGAGTCACTTCCATCTGACTATACAGATATGGCTGTTAAATTTTATACAAATACAATGAATACACCGCCTTATGTTGAGATTAAGGCATCTCCATTGAAGTTGTTACAAGGTCACAATGTGTATGGTTTTGAGTCTATCGAATTAGGCTCCGATCATATGCTTGGCATGTTACTCGAAGCCTTTCCCCAGTTAGCCCCAATTTTGGATTTACCCAATACTGAGGTTTTACATCTAGATACGACATATTTATTTAGATTGCCTCATCAGAATATGGTTCAGCCAACTTTGGACTATATGGCTAACTTGGCTTCGGGTCACCGTAAAGCCCGTGAAGTTAAATATGATAATTACATTACTTGGGGTAATGATTCAGCAAGTGTACGTCCTAAGGCATATGGCAAATTTGAAGAAGTTAAAAGCCAACTAAATAAGATTCAGAAGAAAGCAGATAAGGGTTGTATGCGCTCTAAATCGCTTGTTATTGCTATGAATGGTGCTTTGCAATTTGCTAATGCTGTTTTACGTCTAGAAGCTCGTATTTGTAAGACTTATTTAACCAAGAATGGTTATCCATCGAATTTATTTCAGCTTATTAAGCTGCAACATGAACAGCCAGAATTATTGCTACGCCTCTGGCACGTAGCGTTTGACCCAATCCTTAAGACAATGGAGGGTGAATATATGAATTTCGCAAGTGATGATGAATTAGAAGCTTTACTTAAATCTAAATTGGTTACCTATACCAAGAAAGGTAATCCTAGTTATACCAAGGCTTATAACGCCTTTGATTTCTATCGATCATTGCGTATTGATGGTTATAAAAAAGTAAAGTCCAGACATTTGGAATCACGTTTCTATAAACGTGAAAGAGAGCTTATTAGCTGCGGTATTAGCCGTTCTCATCTACAGAATTTACATAAGAATCCAAACGGTAAAGTCATTCCATTTGTACGTTTATTCGAACTTAAGATGGCTGATCAATTACCACCAGATTACGTTCAACCAGTTTCACAATACACACCCAAACGTGGGTTACATCTAGTTGCCTGAGGAGGCTTTAACCATGCAAGTTTCATTTAATAAACGCACAATTTTTCCAACCGTTTACCGTACTGAGAAAAATGGTGAATCTAAGGCTTATTTATCTACGACCGTATTGTCACCAGTGAAATATAACTTAAGTGCAATGCCAGGAATGATGCCAGTTGAACAAATTCAGGCAATCCTTGAGGAATGTGCTGACAACGCTCAAGAAGTAGAAATCGAATTCACAGAGCAACAAACTAAGTTTGGAGCACAAATGCAGGTGTTTAGTGTTAAGCCAGTTCCTAAGAAAAACCCAATGGAATCAAAGGCTTAATGGTGAATTATACGATTGTTCGTATAATGTATATTATGTTAAATAAAGGATTTGGAAACCTACCATATATAAGGCTTTGCTTACTCTGTGTTGTTGCTCTAGCTACATTTGACCTTTACTGTAATCCACCACAAATTGATTAGGTATAAGTTCACTCCTAGACATGCAGCAAAACTTTATTTAATTTAATTCATAACAAATTTAAGAAATTCTCTATTACTTGTTTGGGTCAACCTTAACCCTATTAATCTAATTTAATCTGTTAGCAAAATCTGACAACATGAACTTTATACAATGTGTTTATTCATAAAACTTGTTCTTCAGTGCCCTTATTGCTTATTGATATATGGAAAAGGCTTATAAGTTAAATATTTAAACTATTTTCTTAAGAAACATATACATCCTTCTCATCAATTTTACCTTATCTTTACGCTAAATCTTTGATTTCAAGTGATCACACATGACTAAAAGAACAATAAATATTTATGGTGCCAGACAAAATAACCTTAAAAATATTTCATTGAAGATTCCTAAACATAAAATCGTTGTCTTTACTGGAGTCTCTGGTTCAGGTAAATCTTCTTTAGTTTTCGAGACTATTGGCGCAGAAGCTCAAAGACAAATTAATGAAACTCAAGATAGTTTTGTACGTAATCGCTTGCAACATTTTGGTGTTACTGACGTTGATAAAATTGAAAATTTAAATGTACCTGTGATTATTAATCAAAAACCTTTAACGGGCAATATTCGCTCAACTGTTGCAACAATTACAGATATTTATGCCAATCTTCGCTTGTTATTTTCACGTATGGGTGAGCCGTTTGTTGGATACTCTAATGTCTTTTCTTTTAATCATCCAAATGGCATGTGTCCACAATGCGAAGGTATTGGAATCGAGCAAACAATTGATATTTACAAAATATTAGATTTAGATAAATCCTTAAATGAAGAAGGTGCTATAGACTTCCCTACTTATCAACCTACAGCATGGCGTTGGACGCGATATGCAGATTCAGGTTACTTTGATTTAGATAAAAAATTAAAAGATTATAGTGAAAAAGAATGGGACTTATTTTTGTATGCTCCTCAGCACAAGCCTTTAAACCCGACAAGTAAATGGAGAAAAACCGCACTTTATGAAGGACTAATTCCCAGATTTGAGCGTAACTTTTTAAAAGGTGAAGCACAGGAAAGAAATCGTTATAGAAATAAACTTGAGCGAATTATTACAATCAAAGAATGCTCCTTATGTAAGGGACAACGGCTAAATCAAAAATCCTTATCTTGTAAGATTAACGGTAAAAATATTGCGGAATGTACGGCCCTATCCGTATCAAGGCTTTTAGAGTTTCTCGAATCGATAAAAAGTGAAAAATTTGAAACCGTTTTGCACGAAATAAAAAATAAACTCAATAACTTAAATCTCGTTGGACTCAGCTATTTAAACCTTAACCGTGTCAGCAATACATTGTCGGGAGGAGAATCACAACGAATTAAAATGGTTAAACATTTGGGTAATAGTCTGGTTGACCTACTCTATATTTTTGATGAACCAAGTATTGGCCTGCACCCCAAAGATTTAGATAATATTATTAAAATTATTCAAAAAATTAGAGATAAGGGAAATAGTGTTTTATTGGTTGAGCATGATCCTGATCTTATTAGGACAGCTGATCATGTCGTTGATATGGGGCCTCTTTCTGGTATCAACGGCGGTGAAATTATTTACCAAGGAACTTTTGAAGAATTAAAAAATTCATCAGGTTTAACAGGTGCGTTTTTTAGAAGGCCAAATACCTATAAGAAAGAACCACGTATGGGCAATGAATGGATTTCAATTAAAAATGCTCATTTATTCAATTTAAAAAATATTGATGTCGACATTCCTAAGAACTGTCTAACCGTTATTACAGGAGTCGCTGGTTCAGGAAAAAGCACATTAATAAGTAAAGTATTACCACAACAATATCCTGAAACAAAAGTTGTTGATCAATCTGCAATTACTGCAAGTATTCGCTCAAATTTATTGACCTATCTTGACCTTCTTGATCCGATTCGTCAGCTATTTGCAAAAACAAATAAAGTAAGTGCCAAGCTCTTTAGTTTTAATAGTGAAGGTGCTTGCCCTCAATGTAAAGGATCTGGTATCGAAAGGGTTGAACTTGCATTTTTAGATGATATTGAAATGACATGTGATGTTTGTCATGGTTCTGGATATGCACCTGAAGTTTTAAAATATCTTTATAAAGATAAAAATATTGCTGAAATTTTAAAAATGACGGTTGCAGAAGCAAGCAACTTTTTTGAAGATCGAATTTTACAGCAACAATTTAATTCTTTGATGAGTTTGGGGCTAGACTACATTGCAATCGGCCAACGCTTAAATACATTTTCGGGTGGTGAGCGTCAAAGGTTAAAACTCACAAAACAAATTAATGAAACAGATAATATTTTTGTATTGGATGAACCGAGTACAGGTCTACACCCTTCTGATACTGAAAAACTAATTAGTTTATTAAATAACTTAGTTGAGAAAGGCAACACAATCATTGTGATTGAACACAACTTAGACATCATAAGTCAAGCCGACTGGATTGTTGATATTGGTCCTTTGGCGGGTGACAAAGGTGGTGAATTGGTATTCTCAGGAACTGTTAGCGGTTTGCTTTCAGCAGAAAAATCTTTAACAGGTTATTATTTGAAAAAATATTTAGAGCTGTAAAAAAATATAGGCTAGTCTGACTTTTTATATAAATTTAAAACCCCAAAGACTATAAATGGCTGACATTTATTAGTTAGTAATATTCTCTCATTCAGATCAGTAAAAATGCATCAGAGGAAATTGGTATTTCCCCTGATGCATTGAACTTAAGATGAGATTTTTTTCTTAGATGAAAATAGCTTTTCTACGGCGCCCAAAATGAAGATGAAAAACACGGGAACAAAGAAAATAGCCAGAATGGTTGCTGAAATCATGCCACCAAAAACCCCTGTGCCTAAAGCATGTTGAGTTTCTGAACTTGCACCTGAGGCAATCACCAAAGGAATTACACCACACGTAAATGCAAGTGATGTCATCAGGATTGGCCGTAAGCGAAGTTTGGCTGCGGCAACAGTGGCTTCAATCAAACTCATGCCTTCTTCTTTCAGCATTTTCGCAAATTCAACAATCAAAATCGCATTCTTTGCCGATAGACCAATAATGGTAATTAGCCCGATTTTGAAGAACACATCATTCATTAACCCCCTAGACATAATGGCAATGATTGCTCCAAAAATACCGAGTGGCACAACCAGCATCACAGAAAGTGGAATTGCCCAGCTTTCATAGAGTGCAGCCAAGACAAGGAAGACAACTAACATGGATAAACCAAGTAAAAAGGCCATTTGTGATTCAGACTGCTTTTCCTGTAAGGAAATACCTGTCCACTCGTAGCCAATACCTTTCGGTAATTTCGCAATCAGTTGTTCCATTTCACGCATTGCTTCACCCGATGACGTATCGAAGTTAGGAATACCAGCAATACTCAAAGATGGTCGTCCGTTATAACGATTATATTGTTGTGGTGCCTTATTCCATTGTGGCGTTACAACTTCTGATAACGAGACTAATTGACCGCTTGAACCCATGACTTTCAGATTCAAGATATCTTTCAATTGCATACGTGATTTAGCCTCAACTTGTACAATGACTTGTTGCATACGTCCTTGATTAGGGAAGTCATTGATATACATTGAACCCATCGAGGTAGAAATGATGTCTGAAACATCAGAAAACTTAACACCAAGTGCACTAAGCTTTTTACGGTCAATTTTTAAAGAAATATTGTCACCTTGTGGCAACCCTTCATTCCAAACCATATAGAACTTTTTATTCTTGGCTGCCATTGCCATAAGTTCATCTTGAGCAGCCAGTAAAGCAGGCATACCTAAGTTAGCGCGGTCTTGTAAACGTAAACTGAAACCTGAAAAAGTACCTAACTCATCAATAGCGGGTGGTAATACGGCCATGGTCTCACCTTCCGTACTGTTCGCCATAGAAGAATTAACGTCGCTTGTCATCTTGGATGCAGAGCTAGTCCGTTCTTTGAAGTCTTTAAGTGTCGTAAATGCCACAGCTACATTTTGTCCTGCACCACTAAAACCCCATCCCAAAATGGTGGTATTACTTTTTACATCGGGATTATCTTTCAAATTATTTTCAAATTGATTGACTACGTTCCGAGTACGCTCTGCAGTTGCATCTGAAGGTAGTTGGAACGAAGTCATGAACCAGCCTTGATCTTCCTCTGGCATAAATGCTGTTGGCCAATATTTCATTCCGGCAAAGGTAATACCGGTAATTACTAAAAAGATCACCATCATTGGAACTGTATGTTTGATAATTTTAAGCAGCATCAATTCATACTTTTTAGTGACTTTATCGAAACTACGATCAAACCATGCAAAGAAGCCCTTCTTCTGATGATGCCCATCGATTGGCTTTAAGATCGTGGCACAAAGTGCAGGTGTTAAAATGAGTGCCAATAGCGCTGAAAATAAAATAGATACTGACATGGTCAAGGTAAACTGTTTATAGATTACCCCTACAGAACCACTCGCAAATGCCATAGGTAAAAATACTGCCGCCAATACCAGCGTAATACCAATAATCGGGCTGGTAATCTCTTTCATTGCTTTAGAGGTTGCATCTTTAGGCGATAATCCTTCTGTCGCCATAATCCTTTCTACGTTTTCAACGACAACAATGGCATCGTCGACAATAATCCCGATGGCAAGTACCATACCGAACATGGTGAGTACGTTAATTGAAAAGCCGGCAAGCAACATCACGGTAAAAGTACCGAGTAAGGCAATAGGCGCCACAATCGCTGGAATAAGCGTATAGCGGACATTATGTAAAAATAGATACATCACAATGAAAACCAGAACCATGGCTTCAAGTAATGTATGTATTACCTTTTCAATTGAAATTTTGACAAACGGCGCGGTGTCGTAAGGAATACTAAACTCCATGCCTTCCGGTAAATTTAGCTTCAATTCTTCAATTTTTGCTCGAACACCTTCGGCAGTTTTCACGGCGTTAGCACCCGGGCTTAATTGAATTGCTGCCGCGGTAGCAGGCTTACCATTTTCCAAAATGGCAAAGTTATATGCTTGTGAACCTATTTCTACATTGGCAACATCAGATAACTTAATTACGCTTCCGTTAGTTTTACTTTTTAAGCTGATATTTTTAAATTGCTCGAGACTAGACAATTGCCCTTGAGCCGACAACGGAATAGTAATGAGCTGGCCTTTTTCAGCTGGTAAATCACCAAGTCGGCCGGGTGCAATTTCGACATTATTTTCACGAATGGCATTATTCACATCACTAATCGATAAACCGTAAGAAACAAGCTTATTCGGGTCGACCCAAATACGCATAGCTTTCTCGGCACCGAAAGATTGAACCTTCCCTACACCTTCGACACGTTTTAGCTCTTCTACAACATTTCGAACCAAATAATCACTCAAATCAACTTCGGAATATTGATTATTTGGAGAGTTAATCCCGACCAGCATTAAAAATCCGGACGATGAAGCCTCAACCTGTAAGCCTTGCTGGCGTACAACTTGCGGCAAGCGAGCTTCTACAGCCTTGATTTTATTTTGAACGTCGACCTGAGCCATTTCCACATCTGTGCCCGGTTTAAACGTAGCGGTAATCTCTGCTGTACCGGAAGTATCTGTTGTCGCACTATAGTAGAGTAGATTTTTTACACCCGATAATTCGCGCTCAATTAAGGTTACAACGCTATCGTTAATGGTTTTAGCTGTAGCACCAGGATAAGTCGCACTAATATTCACCTGTGGCGGGGCCACACTTGGAAAACGTGCAATTGGCAGTTTAGGAATACTCAGCAATCCAAATATAATAATGAAGATCGCGATAACCCAAGCAAAAACGGGGCGACGAATAAAAAATTGTGACATCATGGTTGTGCTCCCTCAGCTATAGAAGTTTTGGTTTCTACACTTGAAGCATGATTTGCGACGGCTGGTGCTTTCCATGCTGCCAATGTCAATTTTTGATTTGGCTTAATACGCTCAATACCTTCAACAACGACTTTGTCACCGACTTTCAAGCCTTTGTTAGCGATATAGAACTGCTCATATTGCTGTCCAATTTCGATAGGACGAATTTCCGCTGTACCTTGGGCGTTGATGACATATACCTGAGGCTCGCCACTGATATTACGTTGGATCGCTTGCGCCGGAACCAATAGCGCTTGAGGAATAGAAGCACGATCAATATTGACACGCACATACATGCCCGGAAGTAATTTTCGTTCAGTGTTATTAACTTCAATACGGAATGTGACATCGCCCGTTTCCGGGTCAACATTAATATCTTCAAACAACATTTTTGCTGTGACGTTATAAGGTTGCCCGTGGCTATTGGTAATACGAACGGTTTTGTCACTATTTGCTGATAATTCACCGCTTTGTAGCGCAGCTTGTAAGCGCTCATACTCACTAACTGATTGCTTAACATCAACATAGACTTTATCAATCTGTTGAATAGTTGCCATCGTATTGGTATCGCCCTGACCGACCAATGCACCTTCAGTGACAAAAGATTGCCCAATACGCCCAGAAATAGGCGCTCGAACTGTTGCATATTGCAGATTCAAGTTTTGTCTGGCCAGCAATGCTTTCATTTGAGCCACATCGGCTAGAGCCTGACGATACTGAGCTTGAGCATTACTTACTTCTTGCTTACTAATTGCATTACTTGGTAATAGCTGCTCATAACGTTCTAACTGAACTTTGAGTCTTGCCACCTCAGCTTCAGCTTTATTGAGAGAAGCTCTATTGCTATTTACATCAGCCTCAAAAGTCTCGGAATTAATTTTATATAAGGCTTGCCCTGCTCTAACTTCACTACCTTGTTTAAATAGAACCTTTTCAATGATACCTCCGACTTGCGGACGGATTTCCGCCGTACGGAATGCATGTACACGTGCAGGAAGATTTTCACTAAAATTTACCGATTGCGGTTGAATGCTTAATACACTGACTTTAGCCGGTGGTGGCTCAGCTTGAGCGACTTCTTTTGAATCACACCCCTGTAATATCAGCCCAATAGATAAAAATAAAGGAAGTAAAAGATGCTTTTGCATACTGTCCAAACCTAGTGAGTTTTTGATGTTCGTATTATTTTTGATGAGTGTGTAGGGATAATCACTAAAGTGTGGAGTAAGTGTGGAGAAATACCGATAATTTGGCGTATGATGAGTTGAAGCACTTTCTATAGCCAGATTTTCTATGTTTGATCATTCTTTTTCTTTTGATTGCCAAGATAAAGTTATTCTTGTGGTAGAAGATGACTACGATATTGGCGACATTATTGAAAATTATTTAAAACGTGAAGGCATGAGTGTTATTCGGGCTATGAATGGAAAGCAAGCGATTGAATTGCACGCTAGCCAACCCATCGATTTAATATTACTTGATATTAAATTACCCGAATTAAACGGTTGGGAAGTATTAAATAAAATACGCCAAAAAGCTCAGACTCCCGTGATCATGTTGACGGCGCTAGATCAAGATATTGATAAAGTTATGGCATTACGCATAGGTGCAGATGACTTTGTGGTGAAGCCTTTTAATCCAAATGAAGTCGTCGCTAGAGTTCAAGCAGTCTTAAGAAGAACTCAATTTGCAAACAAGGCAACTAATAAGAATAAAATCTATAAAAATATTGAAATTGATACCGACACTCATAGCGTTTATATACACTCTGAGAATAAGAAGATCTTGCTTAATCTGACGCTGACTGAATATAAAATTATTTCATTCATGATTGACCAGCCTCATAAAGTTTTTACGCGCGGAGAACTTATGAATCAATGCATGAATGATAGCGATGCACTAGAGCGAACCGTAGATAGCCATGTAAGTAAGCTGAGAAAAAAACTAGAAGAACAAGGCATATTTCAAATGTTAATTAATGTGCGTGGCGTGGGATATAGGCTAGATAATCCCCTAGCTGTAAAAGATGACGCCTAAATAATATTAAAAAATAGCTAGGGAATATTTTATGAAAAGTAAGTTAGGAATTAGTAAGCAACTTTTTATTGCCTTAACTATTGTGAATTTAAGCGTTACGCTATTTTCAGTAGTACTGGGTTATGTCATTTATAACTATGCAATTGAAAAAGGCTGGATTAGTTTAAGCTCATTTCAACAAGAAGATTGGACCAGTTTTCATTTTGTAGACTGGATTTGGTTAGCCACTGTTATCTTTTGCGGCTGTATTATTTCATTAGTGATTGGCATGCGCCTCGCAAAGCGTTTTATTGTGCCAATTAACTTCTTAGCCGAAGCAGCAAAAAAAATTAGTCACGGCGACCTCTCTGCTAGAGCTTACGATAATAGAATTCACTCCGCCGAAATGTCGGAGCTTTTATATAATTTTAATGATATGGCTCAAAAGCTAGAGGTTTCCGTCAAAAATGCGCAGGTTTGGAATGCGGCCATCGCACATGAGTTAAGAACGCCTATAACGATCTTACAAGGCCGTTTACAAGGCATCATCGACGGCGTTTTTAAACCTGATGAAGTTCTATTTAAAAGTCTTTTAAATCAAGTTGAAGGTTTATCTCACTTAGTCGAAGACTTACGGACTTTAAGCTTAGTAGAGAACCAGCAACTCCGGTTAAATTATGAATTGTTTGACTTTAAGGCGGTAGTTGAAAAAGTTCTTAAAGCATTTGAAGACCGTTTGGATCAAGCTAAGCTAGTACCAGAACTTGACCTAACGTCCACTCCTGTATATTGCGACCGCCGTCGTATTGAGCAAGTTTTAATTGCTTTAATTGATAATGCGATTCGCTATTCAAATGCAGGCAAACTTAAAATTTCCTCGGAAGTGGTATCACAAAACTGGATATTAAAAATTGAGGATGAAGGCCCCGGCATTGCAACCGAGTTCCAGGACGATTTATTTAAGCCTTTCTTTAGATTAGAAGAATCAAGGAATAAAGAATTTGGCGGCACAGGTTTAGGTCTTGCTGTTGTACATGCAATTATTGTGGCACTGAAAGGCACTATTCAATATAGCAATCAAGGCTCGAAAAGTGTTTTCACCATAAAAATTCCTATGAATAACTAAATAACCTCCTGACCCTAAGTTCTCTTTTGACTTTTTCACTTAAAATTTTTATTGAAATGCCATATCTAACCTTACCAAGATTTATAAAATAATTTTTATAATTTAAATAATGGATAACTAGATATGGATCGTTTTAAAGCTATTTTACTTATTACAAGTACATGTTTAACAACAACTCTTTACGCCAAACAACAAGTCGTCTGTGTGTTTGACCCAATTGGTAAATCGGGAGACGCTTTCGCTTTAGCCAAAGATTATGCACTTGAAGCCAAAAATTGGGGAGCTGATCTATCTTTAAAAGCATATGTTGATGAACGTGTAGCTGCTGAAGATTTGAAAGTTGGAAAATGTGATGGCGCTATTATTAGCGGTTTACGTGGCCGTCAGTTTAATAAATATACAGGATCTTTAGATGCTGTTGGTGCATTAACAAATATGAAAACGGCGATTAATGCCTATAAGCTATTGTCCTCACCCATGGCCGCAAAGAACATGGTGGTAGGTCCTTATGAAATTGCAGGTTTAGGCACAATTGGTCCAGCCTATTTATTTGTAAATGATAGAAGTATAAATACTCTCGCCAAAGCTGCCGGTAAAAAAATTGGGGTATTTAAATACGATGAAGCCCAACCAAAGCTTGTTCAACATGTCGGGGGTCAGGCTATATCGGTAGACGTTACCAATGCCGGTGCAAAATTTAATAACCATGAAATTGATATTGTGCCCGCTCCTATTGTTGCGTTTAAACCTTTTGAACTCTACAAAGGTTTAGGTGAGAAAGGAGCAATTGTTCGTTTTCCTTTGACTCAAATTTCAGCAAACTTCATTATTCGTAAAGACCAATTCCCTGCGGGTTTTGGGCAAAAGTCTCGAACTTGGGTAGCCAGCCAACTCAATAGAACGTTTGGCATTATTGCTAAATATGAAAGTGATATTCCTTCAAAATATTGGATGGATATTCCTAAAAATGAACAATTAAACTATATGAAAATGATGCGCGAGGCTCGTATACAGCTAACCAAAGCAGGTATCTACGACCCAAAAATGATGAACTTTTTGAAAAAAGTAAGATGTAAAGAAAACCCAAGTAATTTTGAATGTGCATTAAATGATGAATGAACACTCAAAACATCTGCATATCTTTTTTAAAGCATTTGTATAGACTTAAAAGGTAGAACTTATAGTATGAAAGTTCTACCTTAACTCATTCATTTCTTCTCTAGCTTGTTGTGGTGTTTTACCCGACCACTCTTTATAAGCCCGTGTAAATGGACTGTGCTCGGCATAACCTAACAGTAAGGCTATTTCTACAATTTGTAGCCTTAGATCCTTTAAATACGATTTTGCCAATTCGTAACGAACAGTATTTAATTCTTTCCGAAAATTCGTACCTGCCTCGGTTAAACGGCGTTGCAAGGTTCTACGTGAATAATTTAATCGCTCTGCAAGCTGTTCAATAGTTGGTTCGCCTTGATGAAGTAAATAAGCAATCTGTTTACGAACTTGATCTGTAATTTCATCAATATGTGGCAGACTTGCCAGTAACTTGTCAGCATGTTTTTCTAGTATGGCAACTAAGGCCGCGTCGGAGTTTTTAAGCGGTAGACTTAAGATTTCCTTACCAAAACGCATAAGTGCCACGGGTTGCTCAAAAAGCACAGGACAACCAAAATACTCCTCATAAGGCTGAACATTTTCAGGCCGTTCATGAATAAAATGTATTTCTTTAAGTCTTTCTTTTCCTCTAATGAGACTACGGCAAAACTGAACTATAACGGTACGGCCAGTTTCATCCGATAAAGGGCCGACTTGCTCACCTTTTGTATCCCATGAAAGCTCTACATATTCAGTATAAATACGAACAGTGGCAGGATAAACATCATAGACAAGCCGCTGATATCGTTCAAACCTTTCTAAAACCGCCCGCAGATTTTCACAAGCAAGAAATACTGACCCTAATACACCCAGATGCTGAGCTGTAATGGTTTGCCCCACATGTAAACCAATGAAAGGGTCATTTAAATAATCTTTAGCAATAATGAGAAGACTTTCCCAATGATCGATATCTACGCCTTCTAAATGATTTGAATCTGCTTTAGGCCATGGTTCACCCAGCACCTTTTCTGGGTCATGTCCTAGTTTTTCCAGATATTCAAATAATAACTGAACATAGATTTCAGAAATCCTTCTTCTATACAACGGCTTATTCAATCCATTCATTTCGTATAGTTCTAATTTGGCGCCAATTATCAATTAGTGTACTTAAAGCTTTCAAGCAAAAGCAAATAACTAAAAATACCTGCTCAATCCAAATTTTGGCGCAAAGTGTCAAGCAATATGGCAGCTTTCATCAAGCCCTATCTCATTATTTTTTAGAAGATAGCGTTATAGCCAATATTGAGAAAAATACAATGGGTAAAAGTCTAAATAATGTGCCCCAAGCACCACTTGATGTTCAGTTTAATTCAAATGGCATGAAATGCAGCGCCTATTTATATCGTCCAGCGACCGAGGCCACTACACCAATTATTGTAATGGCGCACGGTCTGGGTGGTACTCGAAGAATGCGTTTAACAGCTTTTGCAGAGCGCTTTGTGGCAGAGGGTTATGCTTGTTTAGTGTTTGATTATCGCTATTTTGGTGATAGCGAAGGACAACCTCGACAATTACTAGATATAAAAAGTCAGCTCGAAGACTGGAAAGCTGCCATTGCCTATGCACGTAGCCTAGACAAAATTGACCCAAACCGCGTCGTTATATGGGGGACTTCTTTTGGTGGAGGCCATGTGCTGGCAACAGCTGCTGATGATAACCGACTTGCTGCTGTTATATCCCAATGCCCCTTCACTGATGGTTTCTCATCTAGCATGGCAATGAACCCAATAACGACCCTCAAGCTCACGGGACTCGCTTTAAAAGACAAGATTGGATCATTGTTCGGCGCCAAGCCAGTCATGGTGCCTCTTGCAGCGCCATCAGGACATACAGCATTAATGAATGCACCTGATGCTTATTCAGGCTATCTCGCACTCATGCCTTCAGGTTCAAATATTCCGAACTATGTCGCTGCACGTTTTGTACTCGACATCATACGCTATTACCCGGGCCGTAAGACATCACGTATTCAAGCGCCCGTATTGTTTTGTGTCTGTGATACCGACTCTGTTGCCCCCTCAAAAACAACATTGCGTCATGCAAGCCATACACCCAATCATGAAATTAAGCACTACGCCGATGGTCATTTTGAAATTTACGTTGGAGAAGCTTTTGAGCGTGTTGTTCGTGATCAGATCGACTTTCTTAAACGCATCGTTCCAGTCAAGTAACAGTAAATTTAAAATATTTGGAAAAAGACCATGAAATATGACCTGAACAAAAAAGTTGTTTTAATTACAGGAGCCGCTGGAGGGATTGGTGCAGCAACAGCCCGTGAATTTTATGCATTAGGTGCAAACTTGGTACTCACCGATATGCAACAGGAAGCTGTAGAAAAGCTTGCATCTGAATTTGAGGCGTCTCGTGTTTTACCATTAGCGCTAGACGTTACTGATGCAGTAGCCACAAAAGATGTAGTCCAGAAAACAATAAAACACTTTGGACACCTAGATATAGCTTTCGCCAATGCAGGTATCTCATGGCGTGATGGTGCTTCGACAATTGCTAGCTGTGATGAAGCTGAGTTCGATAAAATTGTTGAGGTTGATTTACTGGGTGTCTGGCGTACAGTCCGTGCCGCCTTACCAGAGGTGACCCGTAACAAAGGACAAATCCTCATAACCTCTTCTGTTTATTGCTTCGTCAATGGAATGGCAAATGCTCCATATGCGGCTTCAAAGGCGGCAGTAGAAATGCTCGAACGCTGTCTCCGTACAGAGATTGCATATACCGGTGCAACCGCTAGTGTTGTCTATCCAGGCTGGACAGCAACACCAATCGCTAAGGTTGCCTTTGGGGGTAATGCAACTGTAACGAAGATGATTGAAGCAGCATTTCCGGCATGGTTACGCAAGCCTATTTCTCCGGAATATATGGCACAAGCAATTGTAAAAGGTGTACAACGCCGACAGCCACGGATTTTTGCTCCAGTGCGCTGGGTTCCGTTCTCGATATTACGCGGAATGTTTAGTGCAGCTAGTGATGCAATGGTTATCCGCCACAAGAAATTGCAGGGATTACTTCAACAACTTGAAAGTGAATCTAAACCTGTCCAGAAATAATCCATTGACTTAAAGCTCATTTATAAAAATGTCTGGAAATCTGATATGTCTAAGTACAAATTAAAAGATAAAGTTGTGGTCATCACAGGTTCAACAGGTGGACTAGGACTTGCGATTGCCCAAGCATTACAAGCCAAAGGCGCAAAACTAGCACTCCTAGATTTAGACCTTAACAAAGTTGAAAGTCAGGCAAAACAGCTAGGTGGACAAAGTATTGCCGCAGGTTGGGTAGCCGATGTACGCTCTTTGGAAAGCCTAGAAACGGCTATGGCAAATGCAGCTCAACACTTCGGTAAAATTGATGTGGTGATTGCAAATGCTGGCATAGCTTCAACCGAAGCACTAGAACATATGGCACCAGAAACTTTTGAAAGAACGATTGATATTAACCTTACTGGAGTATTTCGTACTTTTCGCGCAGCTATACAGTATGTAAAACAAACTCAGGGATACTTACTGGCTGTATCTTCAATGGCAGCTTTCGTCCACTCCCCATTAAACACTCACTATACTTCGAGTAAAGCAGGCGTCTGGGCTTTATGCGATAGCCTTCGACTAGAATTAAAATATTTAAATGTAGGCGTTGGTAGCCTTCATCCAACTTTCTTTAAAACACCATTAATGGACAATATTCAAAATGACCCAGCAGGTAAAACTGTGTGGAAAGGCAACTCGGGTATTTGGAAATATATCTCTATTGAAGAAGTTATCTCGGGTGTAGTTGAAAGTATAGAACGGCGTAAAGATATGACAGTTGTACCTAAAATAAATACCCCGATTGCGAAAGCACCCGCATTGTTTAGAAATGTGATTGAGTTTTTAGGTTTCAACCGTAAACAGCTTAAGCAGACCATGCTCTTGGCAGAGAAAAACCATAATTCATTTTAGGTCTCAAGAAATAAATGGGCTACATGGTTTGTAGCCCATTTTAGCAATTAGTTAGATTTAATAACTTGCGAATCAGTAAGTTCTTTGATTTTGGCTTGGTCATAACCTAAAGAGGTAAGCACTTCAAAGGTATCTTCACCCACTTCTGGCACATTTTGACGAACACCGAAACGTTGTCCATTCATCGTAAATGGTAATAAAGGAACCTTTACTTGCTTACCATTTTCCAGAACTACTTTCCCCATCCCTCCTGATTCATTTAAGTGAATATCTTCAAATAAATCTTCTGGGCGTTGGATTGGAGAAAAAGGTAAACCAGCCTGTTCACATAGCTCCATTACCTTTGTTTTGTCTAATTGGCTAAGCGTCTCACGAATAATGGGATGGATTTGCTCACGTGCTTTTACACGTTGGTTATTTTGAGCAAAATCCGGATTATTTTTTAGGTTTTCTAAGCCAAAAGCATCACAGAATGCAATCCACTGTGAGTCCGTTACAACACCAATAAAGACTTGTTCATTATTTTTCGTGTTGAAAACATCATATACAGCCCAAGCTGAAACACGATTTGGCATTGGAGCGACGGGCTTATCTGTAACCGCTCTTTGCATCATGTGCTGTGCAACTAAAAATGCAGAATTTTCGAATAAACCTGTTTCAACAAGTTGACCTTGGCCAGTTAATTGGCGTTGGTATAAAGCTGCCACGATTGAGTAGGCGCAGAACATTCCGCCCATCACATCATTAACAGATGCTCCAGCACGTAATGGACGTCCCACTGGACCCGTCATATACGCAAGCCCAGTCATCATTTGTACGACTTCATCCAAAGCAGTCCGATGTTCATAAGGACCGGGTAAAAAACCTTTCATTGAACCATAAATAATATCAGGCTTAATTGATTTAACCCCTTCATAATCGAGTCCTAGTTTTTTCATCGCTCCGGGTCTAAAGTTTTCAATCACAACATCCGCTGTTTTAATTAGATCCTTAATAAGTGACATTCCTTTTTCACTTTTAATATCAACTGACAAACTTTTTTTATTGCGATTGTAAGTCATCCAGTAGCCAGCACCTGACCCCATAAGTCTGCGAGTGTTGTCACCTTGTGGCAATGGTTCAATCTTAATGACTTCAGCACCTAAATCTGCGAGAAGTAAACCACATGCAGGCCCCATAACCATATGTACGAATTCTAAAACTCGGATTCCAGCCAGTGGAAGTTTCTTATCATCTTTCATGTTATTGGTCCTTTGCATATTTGAAGTTTTTACCTACGCCTGCATCTGGAATAAATCCGTAAAGTGGCTCTCCCGGTATGCCTTGCTTTAACCATTCACGAGCTTCAACAAGTCGATCGATATCAATACCAGTGCGTAATCCCATGCTTTCTAGCAGGTAAACTAAATCTTCAGTGACAATATTGCCTGATGCACCGGGTGCATATGGACAACCACCAATCCCACCTTGTGAGGCATCAAATGTAGTCACACCTACTTCAATTGCAGCTAAAACATTTGCCAGACCTTGTCCACGCGTATTATGAAAATGGGCGCTACCCGCTAAATTACCGACTTCCTGTTTTAATTTTTTAAATAGACTACGGACTTGAACAGGATTTGCATATCCAACCGTATCTGCTAGGCCAATCTCATCTACACCTAATTGGGCCATTCGTTGGGCCATCGTGAGGACTTCATTTTCTGTAACTACACCTTGAATGGTGCAGCCGAAAACTGTGGATAGACCTGCTTCTATTAATATTTCGGGATATTTTTCATTTCTAAGCTGAACAATTGAATTTACTTCTTCATAAACTTCAGCATGCGTTTTACGGACATTTGAAAGTGAATGAGGTTCACTCACTGAGACAGGGATCGTAATTTTTTGAACCCCTGCGTTAAATGCATTTTCGGCGCCCTTTAGGTTTGGAACTAAAGCGGTCACGAATACGTCTTTTAAAGTCAAAGTGTGTTTAACCAGCTCTCCACAATCCGCCATTTGTGGCAGCAATTTTGGAGATACAAAAGATCCAACTTCTATTTCAGTTAATCCTGCTTGAGCTAAAGCTGAAATCCATTTTTTCTTCATATCGGTTGGCATGGTTTGTTTAATACTTTGCAAACCATCGCGAGGTCCAACCTCACTCACCAATATATCGATGTCCTTTGAATGGCTCATATGCTTACATTTCCTATTGCACAAGAATATTTTTACATACAACGCAGAGGCGTTCTATCTAATAGAACACAGTTCTATTTTTAATGCAAACTAAAATTTTATTGCTCTCTGGCGAATTTAATTAATTTTTAAAAAGACTTGACATGACACAGAATTAACTAAAAAATAATATTAAATAGAACATCGTTCTGTAGAGTAGAACATCAAAAAGGTTATATGAAGATTTTTGTATGGCTAAAAGATCTACCCACTAAAGATAGATTTTTTTATTGATTCCTCTATTGTCTCCATCTTAACTACAGATTTGAAATATTGCTGTAAATCGATGTTTTATAGACACTAATTTCACTTAAAATTTATTTTTAAGTAAATCAAGGATTGATTTATGTTAGTCTTTTTAAGTTACAGCATGATCGCTGTATTTATGTATGCTGTAATGTCGAAACGCTTATCTGCGCTTACAGCTTTAGTAATTATTCCAGTAATTTTTGCTCTTCTGACTGGTCATGTCGCGGACATGAGTAGCATGATGATTGATGGAATCAAATTACTTGCTCCCACTGGCATCATGATTACCTTTGCAATTCTATATTTTTGCATGATGACAGATGCCGGCCTGTTTAATCCTCTTATTCAATTCATCATTAAAATTGTTAAAGGCGACCCGTTAAAAATTGTTGTGGGCACAGGTATTCTTGGAATTTGTGTCGGGCTAGATGGTGATGGCGCAACGACTTATATTATTGTCGCAACAGCCTTATTACCTTTGTACAAAAAAATTGGAATCCGCCCACAAGTCATGGCAACAGTTCTATTACTGTCAATTGGGGTAATGAATATTTTACCTTGGGCTGGTCCATTTTCTAGAGCTGCGAGCGCACTTAAAGTCGACCCAACTGGACTCTTTTTACAAATGTTGCCCGTGATGTGTGCGGGTCTTATTTGGGTCATATTTGTCGCTTTTTACTTGGGTTTAAAAGAAAGAAAGCGTTTAGGTATTCATGAAATTAAACCAGATGACGATCTTATCCATCATGAACAAAATACGAAAAGCTGGAAATCATGGTTCAACCTGATTCTTACTATTCTTCTGGTTTTTTCAATGATTAAAGGTTATTTACCTTTAGCGCCTCTGTTCATTTTGGCATTCTGTATCGGTTTAGTGGTTAACTTCCCAGAACTTTCTGAACAGAAAAAATTAGTCGCGAAATATGCAGATAGCGTTTTAGCGGTTTCTTCTCTGATCTTTGCTGCGGGTATTTTTGTAGGAATCATGACAGGTACAGGCATGATCGAAGCTATTGCTCAGCATCTCATCTCAATTATTCCTGAATCGTCTGGATCTTATTTATCATCGATTACTGCTTTTATCAGCATGCCATTTACCTATATTTTGACGAATGATGCGTTTTATTTTGGAATTTTACCTATTCTTGCTGAAACTGCTTCACATTATGGGATCAGTGCAAATGAAATGGCTATCGCAAGTTTAATTGGACAACCTATTCATTTGTTAAGCCCAATGGTTGCCTCTACTTATCTATTATGTTCTTTAACCAATGTAGATTATGGTGAAAATCAAAAGGCATCCATACTCTGGTGTACTGGAACCTGCCTAGTGATGTATGTTGCGGCTCTAGTTATCGGCCTTATATAAATTAATAAAAGTGCTTTCAAAATTTGAAGGCACTTTTTACATTCTTCTATGTTTTATCTCGCCACACGCTGACATTCACTAAAAAATCTATTTCATCTTTTAAATTACAGCTATACTTATTTATTCCTAAAACACTTAAATTTAATTGAGTTTTTATATTTTTGTATGACGAAATCAACACAAGATCCTGATAGCCAAATGGATAAGCAAAATTCAGGTGTAGCTGCCGTAGATAGAGCATTACTTATTTTGGATGCTTTTGATATAGATAGCCCCGTCTTATCTCTCGCAGAAATTTCACGCCGTACAAAGCTATATAAAAGTACTATTCTTAGATTACTAAGTTCATTAGAACGTCATGGTTATGTTGTTAGAAATGAAGATGGTCAATTTTCTTTAGGCATTACACCTTTAAAACTATCAAGAATTTATCAAAATTCTTTTAAGCTTAAAGATGTGCTTTATCCTATTTTGGAAAGAATCACCAAAGAAACAGGTGAAACTTCTTCATTTTATATTTTAGATAATGATAAGCGCGTGGTTCTGTTTCGCATTGAACCCGCTCGATCTGTAAAAGTTTCAATTTCTGAAGGAGATACCTTCCCTGTAAATGTGGGGGCTTCGGGTAAAATTCTTCGCGCATTTTCTCAAACTGAAGTAGATGAAAATCTACAACAAGTCCAAAAGCAATTTTGGGCAAGTTCATTTGGAGAACGTGACCCAGAAACGTCCTCTTTGTCTGTACCTGTATTTAGCAATGGGAGACAGTTACAAGGGGCGCTTACCATTTCAGGGCCTTCTGAACGTTTAACACAAGAAAAAATTGCCGAAAATACTTCGCTTTTACTTGAATGCAGTATCCAAGTGTCAAAGTATTTAGCAGGCAGTATTTATGGTTTAGAAGATGCTATAAAACTTTTAAAAGCTGCACATTAAACATTTTAATATTTCAGGCAGTTCTTTTTTAAGTAACTGCCTATATTTCCAAAAGCTAATTTTAAACAAGCTTTTTATAATAAATAGCTGTACCGTCGTAGTTCCCATTTGAACTTAATGCTTTAGCAACTTTTACCAACACTGGACCATATGGTATTAACGAATATATGTAAAATGTCTTTGGGCATTCCGATCAAGCCACTGTTTCATTATATATTTAGAGATAGCACTACTCTCCACCTAATAACCGCTTCTCACTATGAAAATTACGTAAATACCAATATTGCTACTTTCCTGCTTATTCCTGACTTCTTGTAAGGCTTCGACAGATAAAGAAGACATTGATAACTATGTGAAAGTAGATTTAAAAATTATGCTACTGACAACTATAGATTGATCATTGAAGCGAATAAGAATGTGAACAATGAGCCTGCTTTGAAAAACTCTTTGTTTAATAATTCCTATGTTAAGTTAGAAACAGCACGGAGCCTTTCAAATGATGAGTATCCAGATTGGATTCAAGGCTTAGATAAAAACGGTTAGTGGGTTATACAAATCTTTTTAAGAATATCAATAAAATTTTGAACTTCTAAAGATCGATTTTTATCTGCTAATGTAGTGATACCCACAGGTCCTTTTAGTAAGCTATTTTGAAAGTTCAATTTTGACAAGTAACCTTTTTGCAGATCCAGATTTACTATTCCTTTTTGTACAAACCAAACCGCATCATAGTTTGTAACATAAACTCTTGAGAAGGTTTCACTAGTGCTTTCAATCAATTTATATTCATAATTAAAACTATTTTCAGAAATTAAGAAGTTATCGGTAGCAATGCGTACTAAAGTATTTTTTGGTGAGACTAAAATATCATACGGAAGAATATCTTTCAGTGACAGCTGCTTTTTTAATAGTAGCGGGTGGTTAGCTCTAACCACCAGTAATAAATTCTCTTCGTACAAAGTTTCAAAAATAACACCTGTCATATCTTTGCCGATAAGACGTCCAATAATTAAATCTATTTCTTGAGTATTAAGCTTTTCAACTAGATATTCATAAACTCCAGATAAAATTTTAATTCTTATTGTTGGGAACTTTTCCCTTAAGGTATGTATAGCTAGAGGTAATATCATCCCTGCAGCTGTTGGTAATGCGCCAATAGTAATAGTGTATTCTTCAGTTTTTTTCCCTAAATCGGAGGACATAGCCATATTGTAGCTGGTCAATGTTTGCGAGGCATGTTTATAAAATTCCACACCTGCACTTGTCATTTGTATTGATTTCCGATTTCTTTTCAGCAATTGTACATTTAGCTCATCCTCTAATTCTTTAATGCATTTAGAAACTGCAGAAAGAGTTACATGCAGCTTATCGGCAGCTTTACTAAAGCTTTCCATTTCAACTACTGCAATAAAGAACCTTAAATGACGTAACTTAATTAATGATTGAGCCATATTCTTCCTTGAAACTATCTTTTGCATGAAATTAAAAGAGATAAGGACCTCTCAAAATTAACTTTAATTAGCCCTATCTTCTGGTAAGCAATAAACTAATTGAACACAGGAATGGTGTAACTTAGGATAAGTCTATTATCATTAAAACTATTAGTATTACCCCAATTTCTACGAATTTCAGAATGTCGTGCTTTGATACTTAGAGATTTTAACCATCCTGTTTTGATGGTATAGCTGATTTCAGTTTCAAAACCATGTTCTCGGCCATCTTTAGTCTGTGAGTTTTCAATTCCATTACCGTAAATATAACGATTCATTAAATTTAAGTCAGGCAAATTAAATTTCCCAAAATTAAAGTCGTGACGAATCTGCCATGAACTTTCCTTAGGATTATCATAACTTGAAGTAAAGCTGTCATTTGCTAGAGTAAAACCACTTGTTCCATTGACGCGTAGAAACTCGTCTTTACCCATCATCTGCTGAGCTGAAAAGGAAACTTTTTGATATTTGTTCGCTAATGATAGAGTTGAATAGAGAGCCTGATTATCGAGCTGCCCAGCTTTTGCATCACCATGCTCTGTTCCGTATAGATAACCCACATTCCATTTTAAATTCATACTATCTATAGGAATGCTCTTTGTATATTGAAAATAGTTTTGCTGATAGATATCTTTAAGCTGCGAGTACCATATGGAGATCTGGTCATTCTTTTCGTTAAAAGAGTAATCTAAACCAATAAAATTAAATTGATCCGAAGTGGCTGAACTACGAGAAGTCAAATACATATCTTTCATACGTTCACTATCACGTGGACTATTTTTATAAAACTGGCCTAAATGTACCTTTAAATTTTTAAACTCTGATGAGGTAAGTTGCCAGCCTTCAAAAGTTTGAGGTAAAGAACGCCCATCATCTGAACGTAATATTGGCAATACTGGAGACCACTCACCTACTTTTAGTTCTGTATTAGAAACTTTTCCCTTTACAGCTATTGCCAATCGCCCAAAATCATCTTCTTGAATATTATTTTCTTTAACTGGTAATAATTGGGTACCAATTTCATTATCTTCACCACGAATTTTAAAGCTATATAAGGCCAAAAAATCCAAGCCTACTCCTATTTTCCCTGGAGTATATCCTGATTTAAAATCTGCGATAAAACTTTGTGTCCATGCTTCTCCTGTATCTCTCACTCGATTTTTCTGATAATCACGACTCATATAAAAGTTTCTAAGTTTTATCTCAGCACTTGTGTCCTCAATAAATGTATTTTTACTATCTGCATATACTGAGTTATGAAAAAGAATTCCACCAAGGACTGCTAAATATCTAAGATATGAAATTCGCTTATTTAAAATATTTTCTATCATTTGCATTATCCATATGCCAAATTTTAGATAAAGGAAGGGTATGACCTGATAGATTTATTAATCAGGTCATTTTATTAAAAATAAAATTAAACCTGTTTTAAGTGTTGAATTACACGGTTAGGATCTTTTTTCAAGAATCTAGATAAATATGCAGAAATTGCAGCGACAACAGATAAGGCAGCAAAGAAACTAGCTAATTCAATCCAACCACCACCGTAATTAATAATTAAATAGCAAATACTTGGAGCGAAACCTGCAAAAATAAAACTAATTTGAGTTGCTAGCCCAACACCAGTGTAGCGGTTTTTCAAACTAAACATTTCTGCATATAAAGATGGCCATAAAGCATTAGGTGCACTATAGAACACGCCTTTAAGTAAAATTGCTGAGAAAATAATTAGGAAAGCTGAATGAGTTGTAATAGCCCATAAATATAGGAAAGAACCAAGTGCACAGGCTATGCATCCACTAACAAAAATTACTCTCTTACCAATTCGATCGGCCAGAAATCCATATAAAGGCTGAAAGAATAAAGCAGAGAACTGACATGCCGATACGGCCATTAACATTAAAGTACGATCAACACCTTGATTGTTTGTAGCCCAAGATAAACCAAAAATAAGGACTAAAGATGAGATTGAACAAATCAATGCGCAGCAGAATACTGTTAAAAAAGAGCCAAATTCATTTTTGAAAACTGATAAAACAGGTACTGCTTCTTTCTCTTTACTCTGTTCTTTCTTTTTCAACTCAAGTTCAAATTGAGGGCTTTCAGTTACGGTGCGTCGGATCATCCATGTAATAACTACCATTAAAACACTCATTAAAAATGGAATTCTCCAACCCCATGCTAACAATTGTTCTTCACTTAAAAATGTTGTTAAAGGTATAAATACGGCAGATGCAAGGATTGCACCTATGGAAGCGCCATTAAGTAACCAACTAGTATAAAAAGCCTTTTTCCCCGATGGTGCGTGTTCCATCGTTAATAAACTTGCCCCTACCTGCTCTCCTCCAGCTGATAATCCTTGCATCAAACGAAAGAAAACTAAAAATAAAGGTGCAAATATCCCAATATCTTGATATGTCGGTAAGATACCGATACCAAAAGTTGCTAATCCCATTAACATTAAAACTAGCATTAATGATTTTTTTCGACCATATTTATCGCCGATATGACCAAAAATCAATGCTCCTGCAGGGCGAGCAATATATCCGATACCAAATGTTAGCAACGCTGCCAATGTGCCAGTAGTTTTATCTTCTTGTGAAAAGAAAATCTGATTAAATACCAGTGCTGCAGCTGTACCGTAGATAAAGAAATCATAGTACTCAACAACACTTCCCAAGAAACTGCTAAAAGCAGCTTTTTTTGCATGTTTGTTAACATCCACAGATGAGTTAGCCATATTCATATCCTTGTTATAGCTTAAATTTGTCAATCAATTGACATAGTTACTATCTTCGCCCGAATGGAGCTAATTGACCTCCACCGCAAACATGTATGACCTCAGCGGTAATAAATGAAGAATCATTCGAAGCTAGAAATGCTGCGGTATTTGCCACATCTTCAGGAGTAGTCAGACGTTTAATAGGTGTATCTTCAATTGCGTTTTCCGCAATTTTGTTAAAAGCTTCTATATCGCGCCCATCAAGAGTAAAAGCAGATGGTAAAATCCCTGGCGCAATAGCATTTACAGTGACGTTATAGGGTGCTAATTCTCTTGCCATTGATCGAGTAAGCCCTACTAGCCCTGCTTTACAAGATACGTAAGCTGGTGGTCCGCCTGCGACCCAACAACGAGAAACAATATTTATGATACGACCACTATTTTGGGCCATAAAATAGTTACTTAACTTTTGGCTCAGTAAAGCAGGTGCACGAAGATTTACTGCAAACATCTTGTCCCAATCATCTGCTTTGAAGTCAAATATAGAACCTCTTAAATTTAAGGCTGCATTATTTACCAATACATCAACTTGATTATATTTAGCTTGAACTTCACTTATTAAAGCTTCGATTTCATTACAAGAGCCCAAATCCGCAAGTATAAGCTGAGCACTTTCCTTACGAGCCTGATTCAAATCGTCAATAAGTTGATTAGCAGCTTTTGCTGAAATATCAACCGCTATAATATTGAATCCAACTTTGTGTAGACGACGGCAGAGTGCCTGTCCAATTTCTCCACCGGCACCAGTAATAAGAGCTACTCGTGTTGAAAACATTTCATTTGGCATGAGCAACCAACTCCTTTTCAATTGCATAGAAATCGCCATCTAAATAAGAGCGAATAAGTTCGATATTGTGTTTTAACTTTTCTAAATCACTTCGTTGGCTTGAAAAATCCTCAATGGATAGCCAATCATTAAAATTATTTTTAATCACGGTACTCAGCATCTTAGGAATAGGCAAAACACCATTTTCAATAGTTTCCCAATACCAAGCCCATCCTTCATTCTCTGCTAATGGTTGATAACCAACATTTTTTATCTGAACATGTGTAAGATGTTTTCCAATTAAATCTAACGATAATTGGACATCCTCTCGGCCCTCAATAGCGAGGTTCCCCATGTCATAAATCACGCCAAGTAAATTATGAGGATAATGCTCTGCTACTCGCACGGCGAGTGAAGGACTCGAACAAATTGTTCTTTGGTGGATTTCGAGAGCTAATTGGACATTGAGCTCTTCAGCCCGCATTAATAACTCATCAATGAATTTACGAAACTGATAATATCTTTCTTGATATGTAGAACCATTACCATTGAAAGGTGCCCAAATACGTACACGTGCATGATTTGCAACATGGGCTAGATCAAGCATTTTTAAGGCGTAATTTTTGTCACCTACAGGAATATATGGACTTAGCCCAAAAATTTCGATATTTGCTTGTTTGCAAAGATCAGTGATCTGTTCAATTGATTTCAGATTTGGCTGAACTGTGCAGCGATTATTTGAGACAGCATTCCATGAAATATTAGGGTTTAGTTCATTAGTCTCAGCTACACGCCATTCAATTCCTCTATATCCAAGCTTGACCATTGCTTCAACCAATTGTTCAGGACTTAAACTCGGAAAAGCAGTACTGTTTATCCCTATTTTATTGAACATACCTGTCATTAGCTCTATTCCACATCCTTTTAAAAAAGTTTAAGTTAATTTTTTTAATAATAAAATTGAAATAAAATCCACTTTAAGTTAACTAAATAGTCAACCTACTTTATAAAAATATTTGGTTAATTAATTTGTTTTAATTTTTATGGTTTAAAATTTTAGATTTTATTAGTAAGAAAATAAAAACCCGAATTTTATGGATTCGGGTTTTGAGGTAACTAGGAAATTGGGAAAGCTTTATTAAAAATTTTGACATCAATATTTGAATAAACCTTTTCTCTAAGAAATGGTTCATCTTTCAACCATTTATCTAAATCTTCTCGGCTATCAAACTCAACAATTAAAATACTTCCATAAAAACCCCTCTTAATATTATTTGGATCTTTAGGTAAGGCACCTGCTGTAATCAATCGGCCTTCATTATTAAGCTTTTCCAGACGTTTAATATGTTCAGGACGTATTTCCAATCGTTTTTCTAAAACATCATCATTGTCCGTACAAGTAACAACAAAAAATGGCATATATTCCTCAAAACTTAGTTTTTAAAAAGTAGGTTTGCCGTATATAGCACATAAAAATTTAATCTTAAAAGTTTGAGGCACTAAGTTTCTAAAAATTCAATTATGATTAATTTTAATTATCAATTTAATCAATTAAAAATTATTATTAGGGCCAAAAGTTAAAAATTTTCTTTTGATTGGCCTATTTACTCTATACAAGATATATTTACTATTGCTTAAATAAAACTATACAGCACTGTCTACCCCTCTTTGCTATCATTCCGTCACTTCACTAAAATAAGAAGGAATAGATTTGGCAACACCATATATAACAATAGGCTGCCCAACCTCTGGTGGTGGCCAAGTAATTTCTGGGAATAATATGTTCCTGATTGACGGAATTCCCGTTGCCTGTGTTGGTGACAAAGCAACTTGTCCAACTCATAAAGTCGTTGCAACTATTGTATCTGGCGATCCGTGCATGCAAATCTTTGGGAAAGCTGCTGCTCGAGTAAATGACTCACTCTCTTGTGGTTGCAAATTACTGCCTCAACAAAACTTGGTTGTTCAGGACAATGGTGGTGGTGCGGCATCATCAGCTTCAAAATCATCATCAGCTCCAATTTCACAGAAGCAACCAGCCACAGACAGTTTTGTTAAAGATGAATATGAGAACTACTACATCGAGCAAAACACAACGAAATATGTAAAATTTACAAATGGTATTTTCCCGTACGATGAAGATAAGAAAAATCTTTTTGGGGCAATTAGTCAGGCTGTTTCAGGTGTATGTACTTTCATAGTTACTTATATTCTAAAAGGGCAAGAACTTTTCGTGACAGTTTCTATGCTTCCTCCAACATTAAGCGGTGATGCTACAATTTTTCCATACGCAACACTTGATCTTGTGCATAACAATCAAAGCTTAGGAAAAACACGTTTGGAAAAGGGAAAAGGCGTATGGTCAACAGAAAACTCTAAGGAGCCTGTAGGTCAGTGTAAGGTAACTCTACCTAAACCTGATTTATCAACTATTGAAGCAACTTTAACTATGGGTTACACCGCAAAATTTGATGGCGGTACTGTTCGACCAAACCCACCTCACACTCGCTTCTCTTTTACTTTAAATTCAGCATCAAGACGTAAATCATGAATAGAAAATTAATCAGTACTATTGTTCTCATTTCTGTATTTGCAGTTACTGCTTGTAGCAAGGCATCAAATGAACAAGCAAAGGTAGATACTACTGAGAAAAGCAACTCTCAAAACGTAAAAACGGAATTATCCGCAAGTGATAAAGCGATTTTAGATAGATATGAAACAATCACAAATGAAGTTGTAATTTCTGGTGAAGATGAAAAGATAAAACAAACTTTAGCACCTTTAATACCTGAAATTAAGAAAGTTACTGCCAAGAAACAAAGAGAAATGGCATTGATGAATATTTATATGCTGTCTGGTATGTATAAAGAGGCTTATGAGTTAAATGAGCAACAAATCAAAGAGAAACCCTTACCTCAACGGATAATGTTTAGGTGTACATTGCTTGAAAAATTAAATGAGGCCAAAGTAAAAATTCAACAGTGTCACGAAGCTTCTGCCCAACTCATACAAGCCGAATTGAGTAAATCATCTAGCAAAAATGATCCCCAGTACAGAGACGCCGAATTTGTATATTTAACTGAAATGTATAAAGCTGGTCACACTGACTATAAAGCTAAAATACAGAAATTTATTGATGAAACTAAAGATGTCGCATCAAAAGATAGATATAAGTCTTTGTATGATGCAGATATTGAGTCATTTTATGGTACTGATTCACCAAATTATGTACCAGAATCATTAAAGTAAATTTAAATGAAAAGCCCCGAATATTCAGGGCTTTTTTAATTCTTTACGTAAAAAGAAATATCTACGTTGCAACTCACCCTATCCCACTAAAAAATACCTCCAAAACCATCTCATCAACGTTATTCGAGCTTATGAGCCACATTCTATATTTCACGGTAGTTGTTTATGCGTCTTTGGATAGTTATTTCTAGTTTCAAACCAGCCTTTTATAATAAATCGTGGTGCCGTTATAGTTTCCGTTTGAACTTAATGCAAAATTTGTAATTTCACCCACGCGGACAAATCCAATCTTGCTATATATGTGAAAACATTTTTTTTAGATCTATTAAAGCTCTGCCGGTGACCATTAACATTGCAATTCTTTTCCCCTTTCTTTGTTAATTGCCGAACACTCTCAATCTTGAACTTATCGGTATATCTTTTGCCACTTATAAAACACCTAGTTAATTAGCTATATTATCTAACATAACGGTATCTAAAAAATTAGTGGCTATTCAAAGTGAGCAAGTTTAAGTCATGTTAGTCATTCACATTTCTTAAATGTAGCAAGCAGTGTGTTCTTTGAATTAATCTAAATTAATAAATTTATGTATGTATTGTAAAAAGAACAACATATACTATTTTTTAGATAAATCCTTTGATAAATATTTTAGAAAAATGGGGTAATTAAATGACAACCGTTTATTCGCAAATTCAGAATGCAAGTAATGTTATTTCACAGAATATTGAAGTATTTACAGAAAA
This sequence comes from Acinetobacter sp. BD54, assembly GCF_044778325.1. Classification (NCBI taxonomy): domain Bacteria; kingdom Pseudomonadati; phylum Pseudomonadota; class Gammaproteobacteria; order Moraxellales; family Moraxellaceae; genus Acinetobacter; species Acinetobacter sp. BD54. The sequence goes on from NZ_JANJEP010000006.1 coordinate 241,965, forward strand.
AAGAGAAATCCTTTCACAAAATATTCTTTCTCAATTACGTAACCTAATAGAAGGTGTAGCAGTTCTATTAGAGACTAATCAATTAAACATAGAATTTAATTATCATCTTATTGAGTCTGGTTTATCCTTTATCAAAAGCAAATCAAAGTATAATTTTATTGGAAGATTTCATAAGTTAATACAGATAAGTTCTTCCCATTATACCTTAGATGGTGATTCATCTGAGCGATTAATGTTAAAGTATTATGAGTATTTATACAGAATACGAAACTTATTAAAAAATGATTTTAATATTTCAATATTATCTAATCTAGAGTCTTTCCCTATTGACCTAGATCCTTCTTTACGTGAGTATCATGAAAAAATTGCAAATAAAATTAATAATATAAACCACAGCGATTCTCAAAATTATAAGACTGAAAGATATTATATTCATAAGACTCGCCCTTTTTTTATTGGAGGTTACATTTACTATGAAGTTACATTTTATAGGGCTATCAATAAAGTCAATAAACATGATCGAATAATTGCTTTTACTAATATAGATATATCTAAAAATTATGCTTGTACTTTAACTTTGCAAAACGCCTCTATTGAAGTTTTAGGTTATCATATGCCAATTATTATTATCCGAAACTGGAAAATAGCAATTAGACAATGTGAATTTAATAATTTTGCAAAAATATTAGACCTTAAAATACAGGTTAATACAAAATCAACTGAGTATAACTTTTTAATGGGTTGGCTAACTGAAAGATCAGGAAGTTTACTCGAGTTAATTGACAAGGAAGAAAACTTATATTTAAATATTAAAAGATTTTCGGTTAACAATGACTTGAGCAACATCCAAATATTTAAAATATTAGATACGATCAGAAATTTAAATAAGACCAAATCACGTGGTTATAATATTCTTAGGTATTTGCTTTTAAAAATGAATAATCAAGTTATCAAAGCACAGTATGATTCCAGAGGTTGTTCATATCTTTCGAATTTAAAACTTTCATATAGTTGTATCCCATTTGAGGAAATGCCTTTCTGTACATCATTAAGAGGACACAATCCTAAATTAAGAGATTTATTAGAATGTATTAATTCTGAGGAAAGAAATCAGGAATTTTTAGCTCGGCGTATAAAAAACAATATTGAGCAAAATGGTATTCTTTATACACCATTAGCAGAAGTAGAGTATTTTGGATCAACTCAAAAACTAATCGACAAATATAACAACCAACTCTATTACTCACATAAAGAAAATAGAAAATTAGTTTTTGATAAAGGCCATATATTTATCAATCAATATGAAAATGATACTTATAAAATCATTAAAAAGTTACAGAGTTATTCTGATTCAGGTATAGCTGGATACTCACATGCTGTAGAGCTCTGGTTAAACTCCTCTTCGATAATAATTGATGATCCTCTCAAAATTATTGCTATAAAACAATTATTCAGTGATTCTAAAATAGCTATAATTTATGGTGCAGCTGGTACAGGTAAATCTACTATGGTTGACCATATAGCGCACTACTTTAATGATAAACAAAAACTTTTTCTCGCTCACACAAATCCTGCTATAGATAATCTCAAACGTAAAATAAGTGCACAAAACTCAGATTTTCGTACTATTAAAAGTCATATTAGTAGATATAACTCTGCTGAATATGATCTTATGATCATTGATGAATGTAGTACTGTAAGTAACACTGATATCTTAAATGTTTTAGAAAAAACATCTTGCAAATTAATAGTTTTTATAGGCGATATATATCAAATTAAATCAATACAATTTGGTAACTGGTTTAATATAATTAAATCATTTATACCTAAAAAATCTGTATTTGAGCTAACTAATCCTTATAGAACATCTAATGAAAATTTATTAAATTTTTGGCATAAGGTTAGATATATTGAAGATGATATTGCTGAGATAATGGTTCGTAACAATTATACAACTATATTAGATAATGCATTATTTGAAAAAAAATTCGAAGATGAAATTATTCTCTGTCTCAATTACGATGGGTTATATGGGATAAATAACATTAATCGATTTCTTCAAAGTAGTAATCAAGGAAAAGCTGTTTCTTGGGGTATATCAACTTATAAAGTAGGTGATCCAATATTATTTTCAGAAACAGAAAGATTTAAACCTGTGATTTATAATAATCTTAAAGGAAAAATTATAGATATTATTGAAATTGCTGAAGGTATTCAATTTGACATAGAACTAGATAGATCTTTGGATGAATCTAGTGTTTGGGGCACGGAACTGTATTGGGTAAAAGATTCAATTATTCGCTTTTCTGTTTTCAATGCAATTTCTAGTGATGAAGATGATGATTCTTCATATTCCACTATTCCCTTCCAAGTAGCTTATGCTGTTTCTATTCATAAAGCTCAAGGACTCGAATATGATTCAGTGAAAGTGGTTATTACTGATGCTAATGAAGATGAAATAACTCATAGTATTTTTTATACAGCTATTACTAGAGCTCGTCAAAATTTGAAAATTTATTGGACTCCTGAAACTCAACATAATATTTTAAGGAAACTTTCTCTAATTCCTAATTCTAAGGATATCCATCTACTTGCAAGTCGAAAAAATTTAGAAGCTGTAAAATAAAATCTTGGGGCTTATAAAAAAGCCCCATTTCTAAATTCTGTACTAAGACAATCTCTAATTCAGTCAACAATATTCTCTTACGAGGACATCTTTCGTAATGAGGAAGCTATTTCCTTTAATGAATTTCTTACTTCTCTTTCAAAAGTTGATTCACCAATATCAACACCACTAAAAGCATTCATATCTACTGTTACCACATTCTTAATTTTTCTTTTATAAGGATATAAGGCGATCTTACTATGGAATGTAATAGAAATCTTTAAAGGATAATCCGGTAATGATTTCTTTAATGTAGGGTATGTACCCAAGCAATAAATTAACTTTTCATCAGGAAAAAGTATGGGAGTCCCTACCTTAAAGGCACCTATATCAATGTCTGATGAATTTTTTAGAAGATAATCAGTACCAGAAAACTTTATATCTTGAGCAATACCCTTACCAATATTGTGAATAATTAATAAAATAATACCCTGTCTGCTCATATCAACTTTAGCATATACAACCACATCTCCTTTAGAATTATTAAAATAAACTATATAGGCAATAACAAAAGTCAATAACCCTATGATAAATGTAGAAATTGTCAATATTTGATTCATTTTTCCTCTTGTTTTTTAATTGTCATTTTAAAATCGTATCGCTTCATTTTATATCAAATAATCAAAGATCCGCTCTACAACTTAAATCTTAATTACTGACATCCCCCTCAAAAACACCTCAACCATTCTTTCATCAACTTCATCGGAACTTAAACGCTGAATAATGGCACCTTCAATCATATATAAAAATAATTTGGCATCGGTAAAGGAAGCATCGGGTTTAAGTACTCTAAGCTGACTATAGATTTCATTGATTAGCCATGTTCTATATCTTATGGCGGTTGTATATGCGTTTGGGTAGGTATTTTTGATTTCAAAAATGGCTTTAAATAACAGGTAATACAGCCCGTCTACATCGGTATGTAGAACATAGAGTTTCTTGAGTTTATCGATTGCGTTTGTGTCGTGGTCGTATTCGACCATAGCAACCACTTTTTCTTGGAGTCGTTCTTTTTGCACCATTAGACAGATTTCAATTAACCGTTCTTTAGAGTGAAAGTAGTTATAAAAAGTTGCTTTGGTAATTTCGGATTCTTTTACAAGTCTGTCGACACCCACGATATGAAAACCGCGGCGGTGAAATAACTCAATTGATGTATTTACAACTTTTAATGCACGTGTTGGGAGAACTAAATTTGGCATATTTTTACCGTTATAAATTAAATTTTTGTTGTATATAAATGAGATATAAAAAACTGCTGACTTTTTTGGGAGAAAAAAAAGGCATAGCAAAGCCCTAAAGACTGTGCCCAGCACATCTCAAGTTTTAGTTGTTCGAAGTTTTAAGTAATAACGAGCTAAAGCCTGAAAAAGCCTTACGGCGATCAAGCTGCGTTAAATGTTTTTAAGCTGTGTTGTTATAGCTTTTGGCAAGGGTTGCCAAGAAATGATGGATGCGCAAAGCCAACTCCTTATTTATGGAGTTCTGCCAGAGCATAAGATTTATGGTGGCAGAACGAAAGAGGGTTAGCAGACTGGTTTGGACTCCAGCACACCCGAAGGTGTCCCTCTCCCGTCCTACCGCTACGGGAGGGAACGAGATTTACATGCAAAACTATTCCTCAGAAGAAATAGCTCTGATGTAGTCCAAAAAAACGGTCTGCTAAAACCGACTGGCAATGTAGGCCAGCCCGCAAATGGTAATCTTCAATATTTGAAGTGTCAATGTGAAATTGGCTAGAAAATATTTAAATAATTATTATTTTTCATTTAATTACATAATTAAGGATATTCTTAAGTAATATTTACAATCTGCTTTTATATCATTAAGTTAAATTTTAAAGTTGCAAAAATTTATATATTAGATTGGTTCAAAAATTATCATTTTAGTGTTCACAAGCGTACGCTTGTGAACGTTTAAGTAGTTACTTACTCGTTTGGCTTTATAATTTTGCTAACAATATGTTCATGCGTAGGTACAAGCCCTGCTTTTAAACCAAGTGGTTTAAACACTTTATCTAACACAGACTGAGTGAGTTTACCTTTATCCTGCTCAATGTCCGTTAAAGTCCGACGGCTTATACCCACCAAATTAGCATATTGTTCTTGCGATAAACCCAACACATTTTTGCGTAAATACGATAGCAATTGCCCCAAAGTAATCTCACTCAACAAATATTGTTTATATAAATCTATAAGAATCTGTTGACGGTCTTGGGCTTGTATCGTTAATTTTTTCATTAGTACAAATGAGCAATTATTTTCTCAAAAATACTATAAAAATAAGTTTTTGTGAATATATTTGCTCAATTTGATTTATTTTAGATAAAAGTGAGCAAATTTTTGCGCATCTCATATTTATAAATAGCAATAATTTATTTATCCGTTTTCATATGTTGAATATTACATTGTGGAGATTCACCAAACAAACGAGAGTATTCACAACAAAATAGCTTATTCAGTATAAAATTATGACTTAAGCTACCCATCTCGCCCATTAGGCCGTGTCATATACTTAAAGTAATAAGAGTAAAAAATGACTCAAAATAAAGTTGAATTAGCAGAGAAATTGTCAAAAGAATCGCATCAAGGTCAAAAGTATGGTTCTCATGATTACTTTGATTACCATATTAAAGGTGTGGTCAACTCATTAATTGAGCATCAATTTTCAGAAGTCTATATTATTACAGCCCTTCTCCACGATAGCGTTGAAGATACGCCTCTTACCCTAGCCAAAATCGAAAGCTTATTTGGAAAAGAAGTTCGTGATGCGGTTGATGCATTAACTAAACGAGAAACTGAAACACGCGAAGAATATTTAATTCGTTGTAGTTCAAATCCGATCGCTCGAGTCGTGAAACTTCATGATGCAGCCTTTAATGCGCACAACTCACATAAAGAAAGTAATCAATCACGTGTCGATTATTACCTTCAAACCATGTTAATTGTTTCAACGGCGCAAGATAAGTTGAGATAAAAGACAACGAAATAAATCCGTTGTCTTTTTATTTTTAAGATTGTGCAAATGCCCAAATGTCTTTTGATGCAATGGTGTCAGATATGAGTCTAAAATTCATAGGCTCTAAGTCTTCATCTACCACCACATAACCTTTCGAGTTATTTTTTAGCGCATCACACTGATTATCAGTCAGTTGATAGTTTGCGGTATTGGCTAATGCACTTTCAGTAATAACACCTGTAAACACACAATTCGGGTCTTTCGAGACAATTTTGCCTTGTGCATTCACCTCGGCATTTACCGTCGTTCCATCTGGAAACGATAAATCGTAGGTGCCGACCAATTGATTAAGCAAAAGTTTTTGATCAGCAATTTTTTCATAATGTGCTAATTCGACTGTCATCGCCTGATTAGACTGGTTGCTTCGCCAAGCTTTGGTTTTTGCATCGTAGCTCATCACAATCTTGGCACGGTTTTCGTCATCATCTAAAACCAATAATTTAGAACCATCTGCACCAGAATAGTATTTACCCGCCATAGGTAATTCTTGATCAGTTTCAGTACTAATAATATAAGTACCGACATCTAAGCTCGGTGCTAGTGCAGGTTTTTCAGTCGAGACTTGGTCATCATGATCATTGTCATTACAAGCCGCTAATCCAAGCCCAAGGAGTAAAACCAATAAACAACGTTTCATGGTCTTTCTCCTTACTTGTTAAATAAGTTTTTTAAACGGATTTTAAGCCATTCTTGACCTGCTGGTCGTTGGTCATAAGCAACTTGCATTGCAGTTACAGCAATTTTGCTTTGCATTACAGCGCTTTCATCCGACATTTGAGCGGCAGTGGGTGCCGATGGTGCCGCATCGATTCCTAAGCCAAATTGATTGTTGCCTTTACTATCTTTGGACACTTGGAACTTCAATTTATATAAGTCATAAGTCCCAATTTTTGAAAAAGCAAACGGCGTGCTGGTTGTTAAATTTTTAGGAAAATTCACATTTAGCGTAATACCTTTTGGCAACAACTGGCCCTTGCCTGCCTTAGCTTGTAATTCTTTTAATAACACTACAGTTTGTTTTGCCACAATCGCAGAGTTAGGGTTGTTTAAAGTTTTGTCATCTACCGTGTTGGTATCGGCGCTTAAGGCAATAGACGGAATCCCGCGTCCTGCCGAAAACTGTACATTGCCAATGGTGCCAGAGTGTACAACGACTTTTCCGACATTTTGGCCTTCATTCGGGCCAGATAAAACTAGGTCTGGTGCTTTACCCCAGCGTTTTGGTGCAACCACGTCTAGTCCATAAACTGTTGCCATGACTGGTGTGCCATGCGTGTAGTTCCAGTCGCCATTGGTATAACCCGCTTTGGTAAAAGTTCCAGCGGCAGGTGCGCCAATTGGTGCTGCGCCATTGTGACAACCATTTTCAGCGGCAATTTGCTTATCGTTATCCGCATTAATTGTTGTTGAGCTATACATCACAATTGCGCCACCGCGACCACTTTGTGGTGAACACGGTACAGACACAAGCACGTTATGACCATTTGCTTTTAATTCATCATAGAGTGCTTTGATATTGCTCGTTAGGCCGTCATCGTTAACCAATAAAATATTTAATGCAAAAGCTGGAGTCGTACACAAAGACAGAATAAGACCGCCCAATAAACTTTTTTTCATCACTTAACTACCATGTTATTAAATTTCGGTTTGTATGGTAGTGGCGGTATATGTATGTTTAGTGACTAAGCATAAATATAACAAAAACCCACTTTCGTGGGCTTCATTAAAATTACTTCAAGTTTTAAGTTAAATACGTCCAACCTCTAAGTATGGAATCAGCTTTTTATCAAAATTTGGCCGTGGGTCACCTTCAAAGCTAATAAAACCATGCATGCCCGTTAAACGTTCACCTTTATAAAACTGATTTAACTGATATCGCGGGTCTTTATGTGAAAGCGTAAAACTTACCACACCAACGCCCTGCTGTTTTGACTTGTTATAGGCATCTTCGAGCATTTTATGGTGTAAAGCCAAATCTTCTGGATGGCACATAAGCGTATGTAGCACATGGTACTGAATAGAGTCACCAAGTTTAGGCAAACGCATGCCTTTGGTAATTGGTGACAAAAAGTTATAAATGGGTCTAAGCACAGCTATGGCCGAGCTGTAATTTAAAATTTTGGTTTGTTTAATACTATGCTGATCCCATAAGCCAAACATGCCCACCAGTTTTTCGCCCTTAAAGTAAAGTGAAAAGTCAGATAGTTTCATCCCTGAAAAATACTGATGACCTTGGGCAAGTTCTTCAAAGTTATAGGCCGGAATAAAGTTATAGTGTTCTGCCATGTCGCTAATAAACTGGTTCATTGCGGCTATATGCTCAGCTTCAGCAACACAGCTACGAATCTCTTGAAGGTTACTCTGTTTGGCAGCCTGCTTTAGAAAAGCCGTGATTTTTCTTTTTGCGCCTAAGTCAGTCAGACTTAATGTTTCGATGAGTCCTTCATCATAATAATCAGGCATTCCCGTTTTGCCTGTTTGGATGGCAGCACGCGCCGCGTGGTTATCATCAAAAATAATCATTTGGCTATAGTTTGGTTCATGCATAGTCTGTTTTACATGTTTGCCTAAGACTTTCACCAATGATTTACCCCGATAGCTGTGATCTACCCGTAAATCTCCAGCATAGCGTAAGTTTTGAATGTTCCGATTGATATAACACGGACGGTAACCATTGCTATAACAGGCCACTTTCTTTTGGCTCTCGGTATCTTCAATCACGACATGCAATTTATGCCGATAGACAATATCGGACGCTCTAAAATAACTTGGTTCGCGCTGAAAGCTAATTTGTATGCCTTTGGTAGTCATGGGTACGGCAATTAACTCTCGTAAAGCCTCGTCATCTGCCAAAGTCGCTTCACGGGTAATGAGAGTATTAGCAAGTGGTGTATTTGTTTTATTCATTATTCACCTGTTGTGCGGTCTGTGTAGGAACCAAATTGTTTAAACGCCCCATTTGGTCGAGTAGTTGATAGACAAACACCACTTCGTCTTGGTCATTTACGGTTTTCTGGGTTTGCGCATCGAGTAGTTTCTGCTCGGTATTGAGCAAATCAAAGGTAGTTTTGGTGCCGACATCGAACTCTTTACGGGTATAGACAAAAGCAATAGACGCTGCCTCTATGGCATTTGCCAGTGCGTCTTTATTTTGTCGGATCGTTTGAAGCTGCGCATAGGTGGTACGGGTACGCTTATTCAAGTCCAGCTCAAGACTTCGAATTTTTTGCGCAGCCAAATCGATATCGGCCTGTGCTTTTCTGACGTTGGCCCGATTTAAACCATCGTCATAAAGCGGTACATTGAGCTGCACCCCAACCATATAGTTATTACTTTCAGAACCAATATAACTCGCTTCATCTTGCTTTCCGGCACGACTGGTCAGCATGACCGTAGGCCACAGTTCGCGTTTAGTTAAAGCATATTGTTTTTCGGCAGCCTGCTTTTCATATTTAGCCCGCATTAACGCCGGGTGGTTCTTGGTTTGAGCCAATATTTCATCTAGGTTAGCGGGAATAGGAGGTAATTGATTGATTGGAACAAGGTTGTCAGGTGTTGTACCTGTCACTTGATAAAACTGTGCTTCGCTTACGGTCAAGTTAGATTGCGCCTGTGTAATATCGGCTTGACCTTGCGCGACTTGTGCCAACACCTGAGCCAAATCCGCACGGGTAATCATACCGACATCAAAACGGCGCTTTGACTCATATAAAGACCGTTGCAAATTTGCCATGGTCTTTTGTCTAAGCTCTAAAATGGCTTTCTTCTTTAATACGTCGGTATAGACCATCACGGTATTTAAAATAGTTTCCGATCTTTGATCTGATAAGCCTTGGTGTTGGGCTGAAAGCTGACTTTCGGCAATGTCTATTCCTAAACGGTGTCGCCCAGAGGTATAAATCGGATAATCTGCCTGCAATTGCAAACTTCGGCCTTTACGGTTTCCTTCGGTTGGAAACAAGACGTGTGAAGGCGTATTTATTCTTTCATAGTCAAGTTGCCCGACTAAATTAACTTTGAGTCCATCACGTTGCTTGGCCTGTTCAAGCATAGCGGTGGACTGGTTCACACTTAAACGGCTCACTTCAAGCTGGCTTTCATGCCTTAAACTAGCTGACAAAGCCTCATCTAAAGTCATGGCATGTGTATTCGACACCAACAACACGCCTAGATATAAGGCATGTCGAAGTGTTAAAAACCGCGTATTAAATGGCTTCATCCCTTTCATAGTTGTTCCAAACTATTCAGGGTGACTTTCTTGAGTGGCTCAGGCTTGATATTGCCTTCGATAATGCCATCAAACATGACTAGTTTCTTGTACGCATTCCAGCCATTATTGGCTTGGCGAATTTGAGGCTGGTCGAGCTGCCCTAAGTTTCGTGCAAGTTCATAATGGAAGTTTTGACGTAAGATACTGTCGATATATTCATTGTTAATACTGTGATGAATTTCACCTTCAAAAAGCACACAATAAAATGGTTTTACTTGTTGTTGGGTATCAATCGCCAGTAAAGAAATCGCTTTTGACTCGGTTTCGTTTAACTGAGACAACAATTGTTGAGCAGTTTCAGGTGCTAGTTTTTCACCGACCAGATCTACCCCAAAACGACGGCCTTGAAACTCAAAACACGGAATTTGCTCTATAAAGCCAGTCACTTTTAAGCAGTCATCTAGACAGTAACGCAGTAAGCCATTACCCGAAGTAATGAGTGGGCTGACCACGTCACCTTGTTTAAGTTGCCATGAAGGAACGATTTGCCCTTGTTTTTCACCTTCTAAATATTCAAATTCATAGAAGTGACTTTGGTAAGCCAATGGGTATTGGTCGTTATAGGGAATGGTGACTACACCTTCCGTCGCCCATAAGCCTTTACCTTCAAACTGAACACTGGGTAATTTCTCTTTTAATTTTTCGGCCCACGCTTTTGAACCTGCGGTGTCCCAACTCGACACTAAACTTAACTTTGGCCAAAGTTTTTTAAAGTCGATCTGTTCGCCGTCTGAACTCGCAATTAATGCTTGAGCACTTTCAGGGCTATGCGGTGCAGTGACTTCTTTTAGTGAAGCCTGACGGTTACTCCATGAACCACTTTGTAAAACCTCAATCACGTCTTTTTGCATAGACTCCAAACGTTCAAGTAATTGCAACGCAAACGTTGGACTCCACACCGAAATCATGGCTAAGTTACGGTTTGCCACCAAATAACAAATGGTGGCAAACAGTGCATCATCAGCATTGGCCGCAAATGCAACGTTACTTGGAACCGCTTGGGTAAACTTAGACAAAATGCGCTTACCTATACCGAGTAGCGCACTGTCATCATTTAAGTTTTTATCTTTTAAAACTTCACGCTGACTTTCAGGTAACCATGACACCGACCAGTAATGAGTGCCCGAACTCAACTGTGGGCATTTGCGGTATAAACTTGCCATCCACGGCGCAATTGCATGGTCAAGTTCATCTAAAAACAGCTTGGTGTATGGAATAAACTTGATTTGTTCACTCGAACCACTGGTCGGCTGGAAACGAACCAGTTTACTGCTCGAGAGTGAAAGCTTTTGTTCACGGTAACGCTGAATGTCTTCTCGCCAAGCGCTATAGCGAGTTGCAGGAAATGCTTTTACAAACTGCTCATAGTTTTGAACTTGTTTATCTTTGGCCAAAGTAGAGGTCTGTAAAATCGAATGCAAAATTTGACGTTGCGTGGTCTCTAAAGCATTAAACTGTTTTTGGAAATTACGGTCAGATGCATCACACCATTTTTTTAAAATAAGATGCGAGCCGAGAGTCAACCATTGATTAGATTTCATTGGATAGCCTCTCTACGTTTTGTTTTATGGCTTAACTGCGCTTCAAATTTTCCTTTGCTTGTCGGCTTCGTCATCAGTTTTACAGGGAAACGGGCAATATCTTTCCAACCAAGTCGACCAATACATGGCAGTTCTGTACCAGCTCTCCAAGTTGGATTTTTCTGCTCAAAGAAATGAATATTTGGGTTCTTTTCTCTCATTTCGGCAGTAATCGGTGCGACTTCGCCTTTTAATGGTTGATAGTCATCACCAAAGTTGAGTAAGCCGGCTTCTTTGTCGTAGTATTCGCCAAAGAATTTTTCACAGTAATGTTCAACAACTTCCGAAAGATGTTGGTTTTCATCTTTAATGTTTGGGTAATACACATAGTAGTTATTAGCAAGTAAGAGATAAGTCTTATAGCCTTTAGAAATGAGAAGCCAATAAAGTTCGTTAAAAGGATATTTAATTCGAAGCTTGATCATGAGTTTGAGCATGGTACTTTGCAATGTACGCGTGCCCCAAAACTTTTTCAAAATGACCGTATCACCGCTAAAGAGCACGGTGTAATCTTTACCGTTTAAGTAGAAATGCTGCACAACTACCGTCGAGAAACCGACAATCTCATCTGTTTCTGAGTCAAAAATTAAGATCGCACCGCTTTTATTTTTAAAATCATCTACCAAAATAGAAAATCTGGTATTTTCATAATACTGCTCGTAAATGGAATACATCACTTTCAATCGTTCAGTATCGATTTGCTCTTTTTCAAAATATTGCCCATAAGTTGCGTTTTTCAGGTTCAATTTTGAAATCAGTTTATATGTTGTATTAATCATAATACTTTAGTCTCCCACATCCAGATCTGTGAGTTCCCCTATCTCATACAGCGATATTCGAAACTCATATCAATGTTCTTTTTCTATGAAGGGATATGTTTTGATATGCCCTATTGTTTTCATTCTTTGAAAGCTGCCTTTTATTTCTAAATCGCTACATATTCATTTTCTTCCCCCGATCCATAAATATGGTTAAAAAGGCGGTCACAAACATAATGATTGCGAGCATGCGTAATAAGTCATTGAAACTCGATGTCAGTGCTTGAAAGTGAATGTCACGATAAATCACACTCAGTGCGATTTGCTGGGCATTTGCACCAACTTCCTGATATTGCGCCGTAAGCTGGTCAAGCCGTTCTGTAAATATCCAGTTTTGCGGTGTCATCGACTGATTAATCTGGGTGACATGCATGGCGGTCAGCCAATCTAAGGATGAATTGATAAGTGCTAACCCCACAGCGCCGCCGATATTACGCATCAGGTTATAAATACCACTGGCATCAGCTACTTTACTGAGTGGTAATGTACTCATAGCTAAATGCGAAACCACAATCAGGCAAATCATGAGGCCAATACCACGGTAAATTTGCGGCCAAAACATAAAGTCATAATCACTATGAATGCTCAAATGTGAATTAAGCCAGACACCAAAGCCCGCCAGAATCATTCCGACAAATACGGTTTTGCGGGTATCAAAATTGGGAATGAGCCACGCAAGAAATGGCGCAAAGCAGAACATGACAATACCTGTCACCATCATGACGTGACCAATTTGGCTACTGTTCATTTCACGGACTTGCCCAAGAAAGACAGGAATCATGTAACCCAAGCCATATAGCGCCATGCCAATCACAAACGTTGTAATGGCACTTAAGGTAAAGTTTTTATTTTTAAATACCGATAAATCGAGCAAAGGTTTAGGCTGAGTAAAACTTCGAGAGAAGAAAATCATGCCGCCTACAACACAGACCATAAAAGCAATCCGAACGCCTGTGTCTGCAAGCCAGTCATGTCGTGCGCCTTCATCAAGGAAATATTCAAGCCCACCCAAAAACATCGCCATACCCACCAAACTAAACCAATCCATGCTTTTGATGAGTGAATAGTTGGCACGGTCAATATTTGGACCTGAGTAGATGACCGTAGCAATGATAATGCCCGGAATAATATTGATCAGGAACATCCAGTGCCATGAGAAGTTATTGGTAAGCCAACCGCCAATGGTTGGGCCAATTGCTGGACCTAAAGTACTGATCATGCCAAACATGACCAAAGGTAATGAGCGTTTTGGTTCTGGAAACAGTAAATACAACGCCGTCATGGAAGTCGGAATCATCCCGCCACCCATAAAGCCTTGAATGCCACGGAACACCAGTAAACTTTCCAAGTTCCATGACAAAGCACAAAGTAAAGAACTGACCGTAAAACCTATTGCACACATGGTGTAATACACCCGTGTTGAAAGCACTCGCGAGACAATACTCGACATTGGAATTGCAATAATTTCGGCAATTAAATAAACCGTTTGTACCCAAGTGACTTCATAACGACTTGCACTCATACCAGCTTGTACTTCGTTTAAAGAACTCGCCACAATCTGAATATCAAGAATCGCCATGAAGTTGCCAAAAATCATGGCAGCAAAAATTGCCCATGCAGTTTTTGCGGGAAACCTCCACTCGGCTTCAACATGCTTATTCATTTATGATTACCCAAAATTTTATTATTAAGTTCTTAGGTCAACGGTGGCGCTCACCGACATTCCAGGTTTTATCAAATCAATATGTGGGCTTGAATCTATAGCAATACGTACAGGAATACGCTGTACAACCTTGTTAAAGTTGCCTGTGGCATTGTCTGGTGGCATGAGTGAGAAAGTTGCGCCTGAAGCTGGAGAAAAACTCTCAATTTTTCCGGTATAGGTCAGGCTCGGATAGGCATCAAGTTTTAATTTAACTTTCTGACCAATATGCATTTTTTCAATTTGAGTTTCTTTGAAGTTCGCCTGTACATACAAACTATTTTCAGGAATGATCGCCATTAAACGGGTTTGTGGAGAAACACGTGAGCCTTTTTGAATTGCCAGACTACCGATTTTACCGCTTACAGGACTAACCACTTTTGATGAAGCCAAATCGACTTGATACAGGTTTAAATTTGCATGGGCACTTTGAATATCTGCTAAAAGCTGCGCTCGACTCGCTTGTAAACTCCCCAACTGAGCTTCTGCTGCATTTACGGCGGCTTGCGCTTTGCTGAGCTGTGCCTGAGCCGTTAAATATTGAGACTGAATCCCTTCAAAATTTTGTCGGGTAATTACGCCATCTTTTAATAGATCTTGATAACGCTCGAACTCTTTTTTCAAACGCGCTAGGTCTGCTTGCGCTGCCACTACACCACTATTTGCTTCAATAATTGAAGACTTGGCAGACTTTTCATTTTGTTGTTGTACACCCAGTGCAGCTTCTTTTAGGCTGACCACAGAACGGGCTTGGTCATATCGAGCTTGGTAGTCACGATGGTCTAATACCGCTAAAGTTTCCCCCTTTTTTACCACCTGATTATCGTTAATTAATAACTCCATCACTTCGCCTGAAATCTTTGGCATTACCCAAGTGACATCGGCTTGTACATAAGCATTATCAGTAGATTGATAGAATCGGTATACAAAAAAATAATATAAGATGCCAGCAACTAAAAATAACAGCAGGACACTAAAAACACCCCAAGTTATTTTCTTTCGGCTTTGGAAATTAGTATCAGTTTCTAGCTGAGCTACGTTATCCATAATCATTCCGCTTATTTGTAATATTCGATTTTTTATTTAAGCCAATAAAATTATTGGTTTCTTTTTACGTAACTTTTCACTTGGTTTTATTCAATGAATCGTGACAGCGTAAAATTTGGTGCAAATTATGGTTCTTAAGTGAATTAAATATCATTGACCTCTTTGACATATATTTCTTCTATTTATGTCAATTAATCATATTATATAAACTATGTTTAAAAATTATGTAATTCGAATTTGTCTAAATTTTCTATATAAATTTATTTTAAAGAATCGAATATAAATAATTGTTTTACAAATAAATTACCACTTGGTAGACAAGGTTTTTTAAATTTACTAAATAACCTTTTATTGCAATATTATTAAATATAAGTTTAATTATGTAATATTTAAGTATTATTAATTAAAATAATATGTAATTTCAAAATTGGTTAACAATCTAAATTGTTATAGTTATACAAATAAGATATATAAGCTATAAATATTATATTTCTTTAAATTTACAATAGTAAAACTGACAGAATGTTTAATCTTATAAGTAATGATTTTTTAATAAATAAGCGATTACAACAAGTAAAATAGCTTATTATTTTTAGATAAAACAAACTTACAAATAAGTTTAAACCTACTATTAAAAGGTGAACAAACCTTCAAAAATAGTAATTTAAGTGGTTTTGTTTATTAATTAAACTCTTAAAAATTTCTTCTAAAGTTATTCCAAATGAAACCCACTCATTGAGTGGGCTTTTTTATTACTAACCGTTTTGCCTGAGGTGGTCTTGGAACTCTTGGTCGTGTATTTTGTTGTAATTAACAGGGTCGTAGACACATCCAGTTAAAACAACAATTACAGTAAGTACAGCAACCAACTTTTTCATTGAGACAGCCTTTCTTTTAACGCAAAAGATTTGCTTTAAGTATACTCCTAGGTGATCACTTTGATTGGACATAATTAAGGCAAACGATTGTTATTTTTAAATTATTACCCTGCTTTAGCATATAAATTGATTTTTTAACAAAATCAAATCACGGATTAGTACAAAACTTAAGCCTCAGTCGCTAAATACCAGTTTTTCCAAGAACTGGTTCCTCTCGTTTCAAGAGGCACCGTTGGAATCAGTTTCTCTTTTAATATTTCGGTTTGTTTAACCGCTTTGGCTAGTCTTGCTTTGACAGAATGAATACATTCACGGTCACCAAATTCACAGCAGTCTAAAGTTGTTCCACCGCAAGGACCATTGGCTAAGCCTTTGGGACATGTTTCAGGGCAAATATATAAAGTGTCACCTAAACGGCACTGACCACAGCTTTCACAGCCGACTAGGCTATGTTTACTCAATACTTCTGTTTTGAGTAATGCTTTAGCAACCACAGAATATTCCCAAAAAGGCGCTTTAAAAATAAACCGCCCAAAGCCTTTGGCAATTTTAGATCCGAACAGGGCCTCATGCATCACATGCAGTTGGCGATATTTAATGATTTGTTTAGATGTTGGCTGACGTGAAAAACGAGCAATTTCAGGGGTAAACTCTTTGCCTGTCGTGACTTGCCAAAGTGAATTCCAAAGCTCTTCTAAGGCCTTAAGGTTAAGATGTCTGTATTGCTCGATGTAACTTTCAAGCAGCATTTGCTCTTCTGGCTTATGACAAGCAGATAAATGAATACCCGCAAATCCTAAGTGTTCACATATTAAAATCTGTAAAGCGCAGCGCAAATAAACACGGTCTGTATGCCCTGCCTGTTTTTCCTCTGCCAAGACTTTTAGCATGTGTGGAGTAATCACAATACCCGCAACTTTATGCTTTACCATGAAGTTGGCACGGCCTAAAGTCAGTGGCATGACGCAAGCTAGTATTTGCTGCGAATAATCATGCTTGGTTAAAAATGATTTGGCTTGTTTTAAGGCTTCAATGTCATAGCCCAATTGGGTAATGATAAAGTCAGCACCTGCTTTAATCTTCTTATGCAGTTTTAAATACTGTGCATCACGCTCAGCTTCGACATATTTAAACGGATTAAAAGCAACCCCAATACGAAAACCACCATGTTGCTTAGCTGCCATTACGGCGTTTACCGACTCTAGGTAACGACTACGAGGCTGCCCATCTCGACCATTATGGTGTTCTTTGAGTTTGTCGCCTGTAAGCAATAACAAGTTTTGAATATTGGCTGCTTGAGCTTGTTCTAAAAAGAGCTCAAAGTCTTGTATGTCTCTCGCTTTACCTGAAAAGTGTAAGACTTTATCGATTGATTCAGGGTAACTTTTACTGGCTTCAAGCGGCGCGATATCATGATCCGAATGTACTCGATCTGCCAATGTCATTGCAGCCGGGTACCCTGCAAACTCATGTCTTATAGGATAAATTTCATGTAGTGAAGTGAGGTACTCCACCAACACAAAAAACTGGTTTTGCTGGAAGCAGGGAGAAACTTGTGACATAGGCAAAGCGCTTATCAAAACATGACATCAATCATAAGCGCGGCATTATAAATCAAAAGCGCATCAAGATGCGCTAGTCAGAAAGCTCATTGTTTTGCTTGCCTTCACCCTCTTTATTTCTAGGTAATTCGAGTGAACGAGGAAATATAAAATCAAAAGAATCGAGTGCATAGCGGTAAAGCTGGGCTGGTCGTTTGCCTACAATTTTACTGTGGTTGGTTTCTTCAACTGCACCTGCTTCTATCATACGGCGTCTAAACGCTTTTTTATCTAAGGATTGTCCAAGAATAATTTCATAAATAGTCTGTAGCTCGGTCAGTGTAAATAACTCGGGCATTAGACTAGCTGGCAATGCGGTATAGCGAGTTTTACTGGTTAAACGCTCTAAAGCTAAGCTGAGCAATTCATTATGATCAAACGCCAATGCTAAATCTTGTGCTTTTGCTACAGGCACCCATTCACTGTATTCAGCCAATGCTTGATGTTGATAGGCATTAAAATCAATTAATGCAAAATACAAAATGGTTACTGCCCAACCACGCGGGTCACGTTTCGCGTTACCGACAGAAGCAACTTGTTCCAAGTAAGGTGAACTAATTCCTGTTTTTTCGACCAGCTTACGATAAGCTGTGGCCATCAAATCTTGATCGTGCTTTAAATCGGCAAAACCACCCGGTAAGGCCCATTGGTCTTTGGCTGGAAAGTTGGGCCGCTTAATGAGTAATACCTGCAACTGACCATTAAATACCGAGAAAATAGCCATATCTACAGTGAGTAAAGGTGCGTCATAATCTCGGCGATCATAACTGGCAAGGAATTCTTGTTCAGTTTGAATAGTCACGTTCAGTCTCTCAATGAAAATGATGAGCCGATACTCATGCAACGGCTCATCTAAACTCAGTTATGCGATGGATAAACGCTCACGTATTTGATCCAAAGTACACTCATATTGAAGTTTACCATTTTCAAAGACGGTTTTAAGTGCTCCACCTTGTTCTTGTTCGGCTGTTTGCTCATCAAACAAAGTAAAGCCATTTTCACTTTCTTCGATGCGTAATAGACCTTTCGCAGATTTTTTAACGCCTGAGTCAGTAATCGGGTCTTTAAACAGTTCGCGGCCTACACCATTCACCTGTCCCCAAGTCGCTTTCACAGCAAACCCAAAGGTATCGCGAGTTAAGTAGTTATAGGTAAAACTGCCTATACCAAACACCAAGTTGTTTGAAGCAAAACCTTTGGCTTCTAGCCCTTCTAAAATACGCTGTGCACGGTCTAGGGTAATGGAGTCACCATAAATTAAACCGACACGTTCATTCAGTACTTTATAGCCTTGGTCAGTTGTTGTACCACCAAACACTTCCCATAAACATTCAACAGCGCCTTTATATGCTGGGCTACCGACTTTGGCGTCTGGGTCACCACAAATAATTTTAACTGGGTCACCAGAGTCTGGACGGAAAACCAATTTAGCCAAGCCTAAAGCATTAGGTTGTCGCGCCAAAATTTCAGGTTTTAAAGCCACCGTAAATTCTGTAATGACTCGCCAAAAGTCCCAAGTATCAGACACAATACTGACAACACCAGACGGATAAAGCTCGCAAATTAAACGTTTAAATGTTTCTAGCTCACTGTCTTCTGTACCCATACACATCACACTGTGTTCGGTCGCTGGTACAGATACCCCAATCACACCTGTGGCATTGTAATATTCTTCTGCGTAGTCGATTGAAGCAACCGAGTCTGTTCCAATAAAACTGGTTAAGTGGCCTACTCCTGATTGTGCCGCATCATATATTCCACTCATGCCACGGCTACTAAAATCGTGTCCTTGCACAGGTACAAAATCGAGTGGTGCGCCAGTTTTTACGGCATATTGAGTTAATAAACGTTTGTACTCATAGGCAATTGTGGCCGTAGTGCAGCTTTTCCAAAGTTCAGCACTTAGTACGGTTTCAATATAGTTGGTTAGCCAAAAGAAACGCGGGTCGGTATTAATTACGGTAAGCACAGGTACACGCATATTGACGCGGCTACCTTCTGGCAAAGCTTTAAGCCGTAAAGGTAAATAACCCAAATCGTGTAAAGCTTCAATATGATCGACTGGTACAGCACCTTCACCTAATGAGCTATCCATACGGCGTTTATATGCAGCTACCACTTTGTCTTTAGGTTGCTTGAAAAAGCCTTCATTCCATGTATCGATTAAAAAGTGTTTGATAAAACCCTGAAGACCAAAGAACACAACTTTATCATCGAAGTCAGGCAACATTTTAGCGAGTCGAGATGAACGCGGCGTAAAGTTTGCGTACACGTACTCTGTACCTGCTGGATACTGACGTCTGTGATCGGCTTTATAAAAATCGATAGCGTTTAATGGATTAAGTTTAATCGTCATCTTTGTTCTCTTTATTCTGCTGCAAAAGCAATTACTGAAATTTTGTCTGATGGTTGTTGTGGAAAGCTGTCTGAGGTAAACAGTTGATCTAACAGTCCATCAAAAACCTCTGTTCCCTTACTGAAAATACCGTGGGTCACATATAGAACGACCTTATGGCAATTGAGGCGACGCAGTTCTTTGGCAATACCAATAAAGGTTGCACCGCCGTCGCAAATGTCATCGGTAATGACCGCTGTGAGGCCTGATAAATCAGTCGCATGTACATGTGTACCTAAAATTTTGCCAGTTATTGGATCACGTTTTTTATCGCACTGAACAATAGTGATTGGTTGTTTGCGCTCAGAATTAAAAGCATCTGCGACCATTTGTGTGCGTGCTTTTGCGCCCTTGTCTGGGCAAACCAGCACTGTTTTTTCATCTTTTAACAATGTGCTTAGCGCTTCACTCTTTGCGATGATGTCTACTGAACTGATGTTTACAACTTCGCTAAAAGAAGTATTGGTAGCAAGTAATGCTGTTGTTACTTCACTATGACAGTCCCAAACAGTGATCTTGCCTTGGTTGCCCGCTTTTTTGTCAGCATTGATGTTGAGTAACTTGGTCATCACATCAAGCGAGAACGCTTGGCCTACTGCACAAATACGGTCCTGACGTGCATATGGAAAATACGGAACTTCTAGGTCAATGGTTAAACCCTGAGTCAGCAATATATTTTCAAGTAGTAAATAGTCCATCACATCGTGACTTGAGGCCATGTGTGCACGAACCAATACATTGCCATATAGTGAACCTAAGGTTGTCTCATCAATTTGAACATGACGCTCGCCACCAGAAAACTGCGTAAATTTCACTGGAATTTCGTTTCTTGCCGCATCTAAAAGCTGGATAGCCATATCATCCTCTTTTTGTCTGATGACCTTCGATGAATATATAGTGGCACAAAGCCACTATATATTTCAAGTCTAATTTTTAAACTTTTTTCAACGCCCTTTAAGACATAAAATTTGCAGTTTTAGAGCATTTAGAAATTCGATATTTAAGAGAGATGATTCTTCAATTAATTGAAATAAAAAGTTAATTTACAAAAAACATGACGAGTAGAACTATTATTAAAAGTAGCGGATATAACTTTGCCCGCCATAAATCAGGTAGTTTTGAAATAAATTTTTCTGAAAAATATAGTCCGATCCATGTTCCTGCAACCAAGAATAAAGCAGTTTCAAACCAGATTAGACCGATAAATCCACTAGGTGCCCATTCAGATTGCCATACCGACAACACACAATAGGTCAGCGTTGCAGTTAAAGACAAAGGCAGCGTGAGAATGTTTGCAATAGCCGCGGCCTCTGCCATAGAACTGCCCCGCCGCCGTAATAAAGGAACCGTCATTACACTTCCTCCAACACCTAAAAGTGCTGCAACCCAACCAATAATGCCCCCTTTAATGAGTTCACTGTTTTGACCATAGTGTTGCTTTTGCCTTGAGGTCACTATAAACCCTGGTCGGTAATAACAATCTAGAATGGTTATGAACACATAGCCCATAAATATCCAGCGAAGCCAATTTCCATTAAACAATGAGGCCATTACCGCACCGACAATTCCACCAAGTGCAATACCACCCCACAAAAAGCGGATCTTTTGCCAATCTATATGTCCAGACCGGAAGTGTCGAAAGGTTGCAAAACTTGCCGAGCAGAGCATGACAAAAGCTGATGTGGCTACGGCGATTTGCATAGCATGTATGCTGACACTGCTTTCATTACTCCACTTTTGAATAATGACTGTATAAAGCAAAGGTACAGCAACAAATCCGCCGCCAAAACCAAATAACCAAGTCGTTATGCCTGACAGTAGTCCAAATAAAAATAGCTCATATAGCATCATCATCTTCCTCACGTTTATAGAGGCATGATATAAAATAGCTATATGGCAAACTAACGTAGAAAAGCCATATTTTTATTTGTTTCAGCCAAAAATATATGCGTAATATTCCAATTAACGATGTAGACCATCTACCACAAGCAGTTCTAGCGTTAGGGTCAGATTATCCTGCTGATACCTTGTTAGATACGCATAGCCATCGCCGTGCACAGTTCTTATATGCACCCGAAGGCCTCATGAAAGTTGAAACTGAAGATGGACAATGGCTCGTATTACCGTACAGCGGTGTATGGATACCGGCAGGCAAACCACATCAGGTATGGTTATCTAAAGTCAGTACTTATAGTTTGTATATAGAAGTGAGTAATGCCCCAAGACAAGCAAACTATTGCGAGGTTATACAAGTCTCGCCTTTGTTACATCAATTGCTCATTCAGGCAAATAAGTTATCCATTGATTACTCGCGCTCAGGCCGTGACGGCGCTCTTATCGATTTATTGTTATATGAATTAGAAGCTGCACCAGCCCTGCCTCTGTTTATTCCGCTGCCTAACAACACATTATTATCTAAACAGTGTGCTGAGTTTATGCAGCATCCTGATATTCATAGCAGCCCTAAAGATTGGGCAAATGACCACAATAAAAGTGAACGAACTTTTCATCGTTGGTTTAAGTCAGAAACAGGTATGTCCTTTCAGGCTTGGCGTAATCGAGTCTGCATTATTTATGCTTTAAATGCCTTAAAAGAAAATATCTCGATTACGGAAATTGCTTTTAGTTTGGGCTATGAACACTCGGCAGCTTTTACCGCAATGTTCAGCAAAATTATGGGTTATCCACCTACCCATTTTCAAAAAAGATTTCATGCGCATAATAAAACGCTATAAAGATTTACTCATATGAATGGTGTCATACGTATCAATCCATTCGCGTTGAATAACCTCAAAACCTCGTAGAGTCCAAAACTCTTCAGCCGCCGGTAAAAATGGATGAGTATGCAAATACAAACTAGTAATAGCATGTTTTTTGGCATGGCTAAACAACATTTTACATAGCATGGTTGCAATGCCATTACGGCGGTATTCAGGCAATACAAATAACTTAACCACCTCAACCGTATTAAGCGGTAAATTTAAATCAAAACGATGGTCATAAGCCCGATATGCAATCGTGCCAATAATACGGTTTTGGTCTTTTACTGTAATGAAGCAGCCCAGTGGATCATGGACATAATGTTGCTCAAAATTTTGTAAATCTTTGGGGACTTGCCCATGATAGATTTCTGGGAATAACAACTGTCTTGTATAAAGTGCAAACTCTACCGCTGACTCATAATCAGTTTTGCCCACTAGCTGATAATTCAACATATTCATAGCCAAGAATGATCAGGAATCACAATGGTTTTGTCTTGAATCATGGCTTCATGGAACTCAACATCATAGACACTTTTTAAAAACTTAGGATCGGTGATTCGTGTTTTAGACTCAGGCTTAACCACTTCGTGTTGGCGCATAAAAAACAGATGATCTGCAAATAAAAAAGCTAAATTGGGATCATGCATAATCGCAATCACCGTAAAATCTTGCCGCGACAACTGACGCAATTTTTTCATTAAATAAGACTGATAATAAACATCGAGATGATTGGTTGGCTCATCGAGCAAAATGACTTTCGGTGCTTGCACTAAAATACGCGCAATCATAACCAATTGCCGTTCACCACCCGATAACTCGGTATAAGGACGGTCACGCAAATGCTCAATATCTAAATCAAGTAAAGCTTGCTCTACACGTTCCCAGTCTGATTTTGAAGGTCTATATCTGCTAAAAGCAGCACGCCCCGTAATCACCACATCTTTAACCAAAAATGGAAATACGGTTTTATGAAACTGTGGTAAAAAACCGAGTAAGGCTGCCCGATCTTTTCCTTTAAAGTCCGATAGTGCTTTTCCAGAGTAACGAATCAAGCCATCTTTTACGGGTTCTAGGCCCGCCATCAATTTAAACAGTGTCGATTTACCACAACCATTACGCCCTAAAATCACTGAAAACTGATTTTCGGGAAACTCTAGATGAATATTTTTAAGAACCTGTTTGTGCCCATAGGCATAATTTAACTGATCAATTTGAATCATGCCCAATGAGTCCTCTGTGTTTTCATTAATAATAAGAAAAATGGCGCACCAAGTAGCATAGTAAAAATACCAATCGGTATTTCAAACGTCAGTAAAACCCGAGAAAAGTTATCAATCAACAGTAGAAAACTGCCGCCCAACACCATATTGGCAGGAATACTGTAGCGATGATCTGGCCCAACCAACATTCTCACAATATGTGGCATAAACAGCCCATATAAACTAATAATGCCTGCCGCAGCCACAGAAGTTGACGTACATACAGTCACCAGAGCAATTAAAAGAAGCTGTTCCCACCTTGGGTTAACACCCACCGCCTGTGCTTCTTCAGCACCGAGTGCCATTAAGTTTAAGCGCCAACGCATCGCAAATAATCCGGCAAGACCAATACAAATCGGAAGCACGGCGTATTGAACCTTTTGCCAAGAAGCCTGATGTAAGTTGCCCATCGTCCATTGCACAATCGCTTGTAATTTAAATGGATCGCTTAGGTATTGAATAACCGTAAGTCCTGCTAAAAACAATCCCGAAACAATCATGCCCGATAAAATCACCATCACTAAAGACGTCTGACTTTCATGTTTTTGATGTGCAAATAAATACGTTAAGGCAACAGCACAAACACCAAAAATAAAGGCGGATAGATTTGGCGAAAGCCAACTTAAAGAAAGTGCCAAAGCTGCACCGAAAGCAGCGCCAGATGAAATACCAAGTACATACGAGTCGACCAAAGGATTACGAAACAATGCCTGCAAGCCATTACCTGCGGTTGCCAATGCAGCTCCCACCATAAAGGTCAGTAAAATTCTAGGCAGCCTGACATTTACTAAAATGTTTTGCATCAGCCTAAATTGTTCAGCGTCAAAATATGGTGTACCAAAGACCGCTTGTACACCCCAAAACAAATAATCCCATGCACTTAACGTTTGAGTTGGCCCAATAAGCAATGAGATAAAAATCATGATGAAAGGTAATGGGTAAAACCAGTAATACTTCAGCTTTTCCATATTCATTGCACCAACGCTTTAGCAAGCTGCTCACCATACAACTTGGTTAAAATACGCTGTTGTAAAGTACTTACTGGTAAATCAGACTGTTCAGGATAAATACTGTGATTTAGATAAATCGCCGTAATAATGATTTTGATGGTGTGCGGGTTATATATAAATGCAGGACTCAAATTAAATACCTTTCGGTTTTGTACAGCGCTTAAACCCTGTAATTCTTTTCGTTCATAAATCAGTTTAGGATTGGTATTCCAAAGCACAATATTGTCAGGGTTCCATTCAATTAATGTCTCGGGGTTTACGTTAGGTTGGTTAGCAGCGGTCTGAACAATGTTGTACGCACCCGCTAGCTCAATAAAGTCATTGGTAATCGACTGACGTCCCGAGGTAGAAAAAATTCGTCCACCAGACCAAGCATAGTAAATCGATTGTTTATTTGGCTGACGGGCCGTTTTGGCTGCGACTTCTGCCACAATTTCATCAGAGAAATTTAAAATTTCCTGAGCTCGCTTTTGGGCACCGCTTAGAATAGCAATTTCAGACAGCTCTTCTTTCACTTGTTTATAGGTGCCTGACTCCATCACATATACAGCAATGCCAAACTGCCGTAACAGTTCAATCGTTTGAGTCTGCCCGCTTCCTACAATTACCAGATCAGGCTTTAACAGCATCAGACTTTCAATATTGGTTGCATTGGCTCCTTGCGAAGGTGCTGCAAGCTGTTTATTAGCAATGCGTTTATCTATTTTTGAATAGGCATTAAATAATAAAGGTTGAATGTATACTTCGGCAGGTATACCAATTACTTTGTCGCCTTGCCCTAGCATATAGAGGCCATCTAAACCCGACTCAAACAAAGAGACAATTCTTTGGGCAGGTTTGGCTACACAGACTTTTGTATTTGTACTATCAAAAACACATATTGAATGAGAGGTTGAGTTTTCTTGAGTTTTTCTATTTTGCTCAGATGAGGAACATCCACATAGAATGAGTAAAGTGAGTAATGAAGCCAATAACTTCATTATGGCACCCCGTGCACAAATAGAGTGCAAAATAAAAAGATGTGTTTATTTAGTGCATTTTTCATGTGAAAAAAACACCATAAGAGAGCAAGACGTTTTGAATCATCATTTATACAGCAATCAAATTAAGTATGTTAGATAAGACCTTAGATAGTAAGCAAAAAAAACGCCAAATTTACTAACTAATAAAAACTATTTAATGATTGGGCAAAAAGTCTACAAAAGCGAGTCAAATAATTTAATCATGTTTATAGCGGTGAGCCTCGTGTTAGGACTCAGCTTACCTGTTTTTGGATTTAGTATTTTATTTAAGCTATTTATCTTTGCTATGCGTAAATATATACCTTCTAAATCATAGCGCTCGCATCAATTAACCTGATGGGCTGTGCACACATAGCTATAGTATGCACAGCTCAAATAATGTCTGAATTAATCTTCAGACAGTGTTTTCATATCAATCACAAAACGATACTTCACGTCGCTCTTTAGCATACGTTCAAAAGCTTCATTAATGTTTTGCATATTAATCATCTCTACTTCAGAAACGATATTATGCTCACCACAAAAATCGAGTAGTTCTTGTGTTTCTTTAATTCCACCAATAACCGAGCCTGCAATTGATTTTCTACCTAAAATCATAGGTACTGAATTTGCGCTAATTTCACCTAAATATCCAACTAATACAATGGTTCCATTTAAAGCTAAAGTTGGAATATAAGGCTTCAAATCATGGTTATAAGGCACAGTATCAACAATTAAATCAAATTGATTTAATACCGACTTCATTTGATTCTCATCTGTTGATAAGACTACATGATGTGCGCCAAGTTGTTTTGCATCTTGTTCTTTGTTTGCTGAGCGAGTAAATAGTGTCACTTCAGCGCCTAGAGCATTGGCAAGTTTAATCGCCATGTGTCCTAAACCACCTAAACCAACGACAGCAACTTTACTGCCCTTTCCAACATTCCAGTGACGTAGCGGCGACCATGTGGTAATACCCGCACAAAGTAGTGGTGGTACAGCTTGAGCATCCAGATTTTCAGGTACTTTTAATACAAAATCTTGACTACAGGTAATGCTTTGTGAATATCCACCATAAGTTGGGCGTTGGTCATGGCGATCTACGCCGCCATAAGTCTGGATGTTACCTTCTTCACAATATTGCTCGAGTCCTGAATGACAAGCAGAACAAGTACGGCACGAATCGACCATACAGCCAATGCCCACTAAATCACCAACTTTATACTTTGTGACTTTAGGACCGATTGAGGTAACACGTCCAACAATTTCATGGCCGGGAACTAATGGATAAGCACTAAATCCCCAATCGTTTTTAGCTTGATGTAGATCAGAGTGACAAACACCACAATACTCAATTTGAATGACAACATCATCTTCACGTGGGGTTCTACGTTCAAATTTAAACGGAACTAAAGGAGTTTCTGATGACAGCGCGGCATAACCTAAAACTTCAGTTGTCATATTTTTCTCTCATGTATAATGTTTAAATAGAAATGATTTATTCACTGGCTATTCATTAATGGCCATTGATTTTGAAACCATATGAATATGCTTTGGAAGCGGTAGTCCAGCAGAATTGAATCAATCAGTTTTTGCCATGTTCATCAGTATAAAAATGAAAGTTGTAAGGTGTTGTTCTATTCCTCTCACAGATTTGCCTAATCCTCCGAATTGTTGCACTTCTCACTATTTTTCTTATTTGAAATGCCTACAATAAAAATACAGAGGGTAATCGGTAGAATCTGAATGGCGAATAGGTCTAACCATAATCAAGAATTGGCTCAACTTGTCGATCAATGGACACGAGAAAAAGGCACATTCGAAACAGCTATTACGGGACTGACTTTATATCGTGCAGAGACATTGACCAAACCAAGTAGCAGTATGATGGATGCGAGTCTATGTATGATTGCTCAAGGCAAAAAACAGGTGATTCTTAGCGAAGAGACTTATACTTATGACTCTAACCATTTCCTTTTTACTGCAATTGACCTGCCTGTAATTGCTCAAGTGCTTGAAGCTTCTGTTGAACAACCCTATCTCTCAATTGTGCTAAGGCTAGACCCATATTTACTTGCTCAAATCATGCTTGAGGCCCATATTCCCTTTAAAGATGTAAATACTGAGAAAAAAGGAATGGCTGTTGGAGTAGTCAATTCAGAGCTGAATGATGCGTTTATACGGTTAATAAAATTACTAGATGCGCCACAAGACATTCCCATCTTGTCTCCTCTTATTATTAAGGAAATTTTTTATCGTTTATTGATGAGCCCGCAAGGCGATCGACTTAAACGTATTGTAGCGGCAGGCACTACAGGTCATCGAATTGTGAAGGCGATTGAATGGCTGAAAACAAATTTTGCGAAACCATTTAGTATTGAAGAACTGGCAAGCACAATGGGGATGAGTGCATCAAGTTTTCATCAACATTTTAGGGATATAACCTCAATGAGTCCCTTACAGTATCAAAAGAGAATGAGGTTGACCGAGGCACGGCGTTTATTAATGACCGAAGAATACGATATTTCATCTACCAGTATGCAAGTCGGTTATGAAAGCTTGTCCCAATTTTCCAGAGAATATAAACGCTTTTTTGGGGTTTCTCCGTCAGTAGATATTAAGAATATATAAAAGCAATAAACGTGGACTATTAAAAAATTAATACCAGAAAAAAAGCGGTACTTGATTATGTCTATTCATCAAGTACCGCTAAAATTAAAGCAATATTACACATGATTCATTCGTTCAAGCTCACGAATTAAACCAGAATGATCAAGCTCACCATCTCCGGCAGCAAGCATATTTTCGAACAATTGACTGACTTTTTGGGCTATAGGTAAATTCAACTCAAGCGATTTAGCATAGCTAACGGCTGTATGAATATCTTTATGCTGGTTTCGAGCTGTACCTCCCGGTTTAAAATCTCGATTTAACATGCGTTCGCCATGCTGTTGCAAAATCGGAGAGTCTGCAAAACCGCCTGTTAATGCTTGTTTTAGTTTTATCGGGTCTGCTCCTGCTTTACTGGCAAGCAATAAACCTTCACTCACGGTCGCAATGGTGGATGCGACTATCATTTGATTGACGAGTTTTGCCAGCATTCCACAGCCAGCATCTCCAACTAAAATTGGCCGCCCCATGGCAGATAGAACATGTTCAGCATGTGAAAATGTTTGAGCATCGCCGCCAACCATAATCGCCAGACTTGCATTTTGAGCACCTTTTTCACCGCCAGAAACAGGTGCATCTAAATATCTAAGTCCTCTTTCTTTACATTTTTCACTTTGTGTTTTTGCAACTTCAACAGGTATCGAACTCATCACTATGACCGTGCTTTCGGGTTTTAGCTGTGAGATTGCACCACATTCTTGAAATAGAATTTCATCACAGGTTTTTCCATCACTGAGCATACAAATCAGAAACTCTACATCTTTTCCAACTTGTTCAAGTTCACTACAAACATGTGCACCAGCTTCTTTTAAACTTTCTGCTTTAGATGAAGTTCTATTCCAAACCTTAACTTGATGACCAGCTTTTAATAAGTTCATGGCCATTGGCATTCCCATAATGCCCGTTCCAACAAAACCAATCCGAGCCATTATTTCATCTCCGTAGCAGTCCGCACTTTAAGTCGCCGTTGTTCTACTTTTAGGCTATCAGACTTTAACTTTGCTAAAAGCAGTAACCCTAAACCGCCCATGGCGACAAATCCTGCAATGGCAAGGAACGCTACTGTATAGGTGCCAGTGGTGGTATATAAATAGCCTGTTAAATATGGACCAGTAAAACCACTTAAATTACCTACAGAGTTAATTAAGCCAATACCGGCTGCGGCACCCACTCCTGTTAAAGTTTGCCCAGGGATAGTCCAGAAAATGTTAATTGCACTAAATACACCAATTGCGAGCAGAATAAAGCCCACAATAATTGCCCACGGTTGATTCACAATCAAAGCAATCGCAATTGCGAAAGCCGCCATAAGTGCTGCACAAGCACCGTGTTTATAACGCTCTTGTTTACGATCAGAACGGCGGCTCCATAAAACCATACCAACCGCCGCAAATGCATATGGAATAGCAGTGAGTAAGCCATTTTGGATAAGGCTGATTTGCATACCAAAGGTGTTACGGAATGACTCTAAAACACTTGGTAAGAAGAAGAACATCGCATTTGAACCAGACGTAATTCCAAAATAAACAATTGCCATAATCCACACTAAAGGATTTTTAAACACTTGTTTAATGAGTTCACCTTTTGTTAAAGCAGCATCGGCAGATTGCTCTTTTTGTCTTTCTTCACGTTCTAGCGTATTCATGAGCCATTGGCGCTGCTCAGCTGTTAACCACTGTGCTTCTTTCGGGTTATTGGTTAAATATTTTAGACAGACTAATCCTAAAATAATGGAAGGAATCCCTTCTAAAACATACATTAAACGCCAGCCTTCATAGCCAATGGTATTGCCCCATTGCATAAGGCCGACTGAAATTGGTGCTCCAATAATTTGGGCAATTGGTAACCCTAAATAGAAAGTCGCGAAGACACGGGCACGATATTTAGCAGGAAACCATAAGGTTAAATAAAAAATAACCCCCGGAAAGAAACCCGCTTCTGCAATACCCAGTAAAAACCGTAAAATAATAAATTGGGTACCACTATGGATAAATCCCATAAGCCCAGCAATAATTCCCCAAGTAATCATGATTCGAGCAATCCAGATCCGTGCACCAAACCGATGAAGTAAAACATTACTCGGTACTTCTGCAATAAAGTATCCCAAGAAAAATACACCCGCACCTAAACCAAAAATAGTTTGGGTAATTCCAATTGCATCATTCATATGTAGCGCAGCAAAACCAATATTGGTTCTGTCTAGAAAAGCCATAATGAATAAAATAATAAGAAACGGGATAATGCGACTTGAAATACGTTTAATTGTCTGCTCTTCGAGAGCAGTGACATTTTTGATATCTTCCATAATAACTCTCACATGAATTGGCGATCACTGCCATTAATTTTGGGTATCTTCTATATGTGCCTGAATGATGCTTTCAAAATTCTCATCTGCTTGGAAACCTAAAGATTCGGCATATTCAGCTTTCACTTGAACCGGCCAACTTTGAACAATCCTTTGAATCATTTTATCTTCTTGCCACTGCACTAAATCAGTTGCTTGTTTACCGGCAACTTTTTCAAGAGCCTCAAGCATTTGCTTAACGGTAACGGTCAATCCCGGTAAGGGAATAATTCGGTTATCTTGGAGTGCATCTGAAGAAATTGACGCAGCCTTAATCATTGACTCAACACAGCGTCGTGGTGAAGTAATAAAAACCGGAGTATCTGGCGGGACTGGACAAACTGCCGTTTCACCTTTTAAAGGCTCGCGGATAATTGAGCTAAAAAATGTAGATGCAGCTTTATTAGGCTTACCCGGACGAACCACAATAGTCGGTAATCTTAAAACACGGCCATCAATAAAGCCTTTACGTGAATAATCTGAAACGAGCAATTCTCCTACTGCTTTTTGCATACCGTAAGAGGACTTTGGTGTAACCACCGTATCATCTGTTACAACTTCTGGTAATTGACCACCAAATACAGCACAACCACTCGCAAAAATGACTCGAGGCATTGTTTGTTTTTTTCTTAATTCTTCTAATAAATTTAAAAGGCCATAAAGGTTTACATCCATTCCCAAGTCAAAATCGGCCTCTGCTGCCGAACTCACCACGGCGGCTAAGTGCCAAACAACATCAATTTTTTCTGTAATATTTGCCACTATGGTTTTGTCGGTAATATCACCAATCACCACTTCAATTTTTGGGTCTTGCGGTAAATCATCACCAGCAAACGCATCAAACAAAATAATTTTATCGATGGGCTTAGCTTGTTTACCGTCTAAAGTCAGGCTTCCGGTTTTTAAAATCTCTTTGGCGATTTGCTTTCCAATAAAACCCGTGCCGCCAGTAATTAACACATTCATACAGGGATCCTTTCCTAATTCTTATTCACTTAAAGATTTTTAATCATCATGAATTAAACGATAAGGAGTCCCTGCAATAATTTCCAATGAATAATTTCTAAATATTGATAACTTTTTAATATCAGTTTTATGATGAAACTTTGACTAAATTAAATAGGCTTTCTTTTAATTTAAAAGCCCCAAGTCTTCTATGACTTGAGGCTGAGGACTTTACTTACGTTTTGCATTTTTAAGTAAAATATTAATGAATGCTGCGGCTATATCAGACACTGGTTCATCTTTACGTGTCAAAATTCCATAATCTTGGGCATCTAAAATCAGGTCTGTTTCTAAAATCTGTAGTTGTCCTTCTTTCACCTGATCAATCACCATTGCTTCTGGCAACATGCCCACCATAGGTGCCCCTTTTAAGATCTGTAAAAAGGTCTGCATCGACATGGTATTTACCGTATTTAAAGGAATTTTGACTTTAGCTCGGGCGAATGCACCTTCCATACGCTCTCGAATCGGTGTGCCTTTAGGATAAAGTACCCACGGCCATTTTAATAATTCTTCTAATGTACAAAACTTTTTCTGGGCACATGGGTGCGCATTATTGACAACAATACAGAACGGTTCAGGGCCTAACGGCTGGAAATCAAAAAACTGGCTTTGCGTAACATCAGTAAAACGCCCTATGGCTAAATCTAGAGTATGTTCACTCAACATTTCCATTAAATGGTCACTGGTCTGTTCAACAACATCGATAGAAAGTAGAGGCCATTGTTTCTTAATTTCGATAATTGAGTTTGGAATTACCACGGCGGTTGCTGCAAATATTCCCCCTACTTTTAAAAACCCATGTCCACCCAACCGTAAAATCTCGATGTCTTCGACAAAATGCTTTGCGTCATTCAAAACACGCTGTGCATAACGAATGACATGTTCACCCAATGCCGTTACAGGCATATTTCGGGGCAGTCGCTCAAAGACCTGAAACCCAAGAAGGCCCTCAATTTCCTTTAGCATTTTACTTACGGCAGGTTGACTTAAATTCATCTGCTCGGCAGCCAAATGCATGTTATTGGTTCTAGCTAACGTCTCTAATAAAACCAAATGCTTGAATTTAAGCCAGTTATTTAAACTTGAGTAAGTCAAATCTGCCATTTTTAAAATTCCTTTTTGATAACCACTGGTTATTAATAATTAAATTATTACGATTGGTGTTTATTAAATAAGAAACATATCATGATTTCAAATAAAAGAAGGAAGCTTTAAATGAACTTTACGTTAAATTCCCAGAACTCATTACCAGATGATGCAACTCAAGGATGCTTAATTGGCCGTGCGTGGATTCCAAGTCAAATTTCGGGTCCATCCCCTATTATTTTAAGGGGAAATCAAGTTTTTGATATCTCGGAAAAATTTCATACTATTTCCGAGTTACTTGAAAGTGCTGATCCTTTAAAAGCTTTATCTGAAATTGAAGGAAGACGAGTTGGTTCAATTGATGAATTATTTGCCAATACTGTCGCCGAGCCAGATACCAACAAGGCATATTTTTTAGCCCCTATTGATTTACAAGTAATTAAAGCGGCAGGTGTTACCTTTGCTGCAAGCATGTTAGAACGAGTGATTGAAGAACAAGCTGGTGGCGATGCACAAAAAGCTCAATCGATTCGTGAAGTTGTACAAGGCGTAATTGGCGATAATTTAAAAACAATCGAACCCGGTTCTGAAAAAGCGCTACAACTCAAAGAATATTTAATCGAACAAAAAATGTGGTCTCAATATCTTGAGGTGGGTATTGGTACAGATGCCGAGATTTTTACTAAAGCCCCTGTTTTAGCAGCTGTAGGCACAGGACAAAATATTGGTATTCACCCAAAGTCTGAGTGGAATAATCCAGAGCCGGAAGTCGTATTAGTTGCCAACAGCCAAGGTAAGATTTTAGGTGCGACTTTAGGTAACGATGTGAATTTACGGGACTTTGAAGGCCGTAGCGCTTTACTGTTGAGTAAAGCGAAAGATAACAATGCATCTTGTGCGATTGGCCCATTTATTCGCCTTTTTGATCATACTTTTACTTTAAATGATATTCGTACTTGCGATGTTGAACTGCAAATTCAAGGCACCGATAACTTTGTGTTAAATGGGGTGAGTTCTATGTCGCAAATTAGCCGAGATCCTGAAGATTTAATTCAACAAACTCTTAATGAAAACCATCAATATCCAGACGGTTTTGTTTTGTTCTTAGGTACTTTATTTGCACCGACTCAAGATCGAGAACAAGCTGGGGCTGGCTTTACCCATAAAGTCGGAGATGTCGTCCGTATTCATTCACCTAAACTTGGTACTTTGTACAACACGGTTATGACCAGTGATAAAGCAACACCGTGGAATTTTGGAATAAATGCTTTGATGCGTAATTTGAAGCAGCGTGAATTACTATAATTTTCACGTATTATCGATCGGTTGAATTGCAAGATTCATCCCGTAAATAAACTAAATTTCAAAAAGTATGAGTGAAAGGATCAAAAAATGAATGATCAAAATAAACGGATTTTTTTACGTAGCCAAGAATGGTTTGATGATCCTGAACATGCCGACATGACCGCTTTATATGTTGAGCGTTATATGAACTATGGTTTGACCCGTGCCGAGTTACAATCAGGTCGCCCGATTATTGGAATTGCACAAACCGGTAGTGATTTGACCCCATGTAACCGTCACCACAAAGAACTTGCTGAACGCGTTAAAGCGGGTATTCGAGACGCGGGTGGTATTCCAATGGAATTCCCCGTCCACCCGATTGCAGAACAAACCCGCCGTCCAACTGCTGCACTTGACCGCAACTTGGCCTATTTAGGTTTGGTTGAAATCTTGCATGGTTATCCGCTTGATGGTGTGGTGCTGACCACTGGCTGTGACAAAACTACCCCTGCATGTTTAATGGCAGCAGCCACAACAGATATACCTGCAATTGTGTTGTCTGGTGGGCCAATGCTAGATGGTCATTTTAAAGGTGAGTTAATTGGTTCCGGCACTGTGCTTTGGCATGCAAGAAACTTACTTGCCACTGGTGAAATTGACTATGAAGGTTTCATGGAAATGACCACTTCTGCTTCACCTTCAGTCGGGCATTGCAACACCATGGGCACTGCACTTTCCATGAATGCTTTGGCAGAAGCATTGGGTATGTCTTTACCAACATGTGCAAGTATTCCGGCGCCATATCGTGAACGTGGGCAAATGGCCTATATGACCGGCAAAAGAATATGTGAAATGGTTTTAGAAGATTTACGTCCTTCTAAAATTATGACCAAACAATCTTTTGAAAATGCAATCGCAGTAGCCTCAGCTTTAGGTGCCTCGAGTAACTGTCCTCCTCACCTCATTGCAATTGCCCGTCATATGGGTATTGAGCTGAGTTTAGAAGACTGGCAACGTGTGGGTGAAAACATTCCGCTTATTGTGAACTGTATGCCGGCGGGTAAATATTTGGGTGAAGGTTTCCACCGTGCGGGTGGTGTTCCTGCCGTTTTACACGAATTACAAAAAGCTGGTGTATTACACGAAGATTGTGCATCGGTTAGCGGTAAAACAATGGGGGAAATTGCCAAAAATGCAAAAACCTCAAATGCGGATGTCATTTTCCCTTATGATCAACCTCTTAAACATGGTGCTGGTTTCATTGTGCTCAGTGGCAATTTTTTTGACAGTGCCATTATGAAAATGTCTGTAGTGGGCGAAGCATTTAAAAAAACCTATTTATCAGATCCAAACAATGAAAATAGCTTCGAAGCACGCGCAATCGTTTTTGAAGGTCCCGAAGACTATCACGCACGTATCAATGACCCTGCCTTAAACATTGATGAACATTGTATTTTAGTCATTCGTGGTGCAGGTACGGTGGGGTATCCGGGTAGTGCTGAGGTCGTCAATATGGCTCCCCCAGCGGAGTTGATTAAAAAAGGGATTGATTCACTGCCTTGCTTAGGAGATGGTCGCCAAAGTGGAACTTCTGCCAGCCCATCTATTCTCAATATGTCACCCGAAGCGGCGGTAGGCGGTGGAATTGCCTTACTTAAAACCAATGACCGTTTACGTATTGATTTAAATAAACGTTCTGTCAACGTGCTCATTTCTGACGAAGAGTTAGAACAACGCCGCCGTGAATGGAAACCGACGGTATCTCCATCTCAAACACCTTGGCAAGAAATGTATCGCAACATGGTAGGTCAATTATCTACTGGTGGTTGTTTGGAACCCGCAACTTTATATATGCGAGTCGTAAACCAAGACAACCTTCCAAGACACTCTCATTAATTTCAGGATATTTGTTATGACCATTATCGGACACAACTTTATTGGTGGTTCACGCAGCGCACAAGGTACAACCTTATTAAAAAGTATTCATGCTACGACTGGTGAAGCTCTGCCTTATGAGTTTCACCATGCAACCGAGCAAGAGATTAATCAGGCCTGTGAAGCAGCCAGTCAAGCGTTTAAGACTTACCGCCATACCACACCTGAACAGCGTGCTGTTTTTTTAGAAAATATTGCCGATGAGCTCGATGCTTTGGGTACAGATTTTCTTGAAATCGTGTCACAGGAAACCGCTTTGCCACTTGCACGCTTACAAGGTGAACGTGCCCGGACCAGTGGGCAAATGCGTTTGTTTGCCAAAGTATTGCGCCGTGGTGATTTTTTAGGTGCCCGTATTGATACTGCTT